>JAYTEN010000097.1:0-21720 GCA_043735145.1 Gemmatimonadota bacterium
AGGTTGAGCCGGCCCTGGAGCAGGTCGGTGCGGCGCCGCAACGCATCACGGAAGGCGTCGACGGCCTCCTCGTGCTTGCCCTGCGCGGCCAGCGCGACGCCCAGGTTGTTGTAGCTGAGCGCGTACGCGGCGTCGGTGGCGACCGCCTTCCGGTACGACTGCTGCGCTTCCTCGCCGCGGCCGAGCTGGTGCAGCACCACCCCGCGCTCGTTCCACAGCTTGGCCTTCTCCGGCATTTCGCCGACCAGCTCGTCGTAGACCTCGAGCGCGGCGGGCAGGTCGTGCCGCAGGATATGCAACTCGGCCATGCCCTGGCGGACCAGGGCGCGGTCTTCGCCGCGCTCCATCGCCAGGCGGTACTCGCGCTGCGCCTCGTTATAGTAGCCCTTCTGCCGGAAGGCGCGGCCGAGGTTGAAATGGGCCAGCGACGGCGCGGTGCTCGGCGCCGCGGACGGGGCCGGCGGCGGCGCCGTGGCGCGGCCATCGGCCGAGACCTCGAGGGACAGGTTGGTCTGCGCGCGCGCCAGCGACGGGTTGAGCTGGATCGATTTCTTGCTCGCCTGGCGGGCCTCCTCGTGGCGGCCCATGTCGCCGAGCACGAACGCCAGCAGATGATGCGCCTCGGCGTTGTCGGGGTTCAGCGCGACGGCCGCATTCAGCGCCGCCAGCGCGTCCTGGTTCATGCCACGCTGATAGAGCACCTCGCCGCGGTGAAACTCGACCACCGACGACTGCGGGTCGCGCTCCTGCGCGCGGCTCAGCCACTCCAGCGCCTGGTCGAGATGGCCGCGCCGCTGCTCGACCAGTCCCAGCTGGAGGAGCGCGCTGAGATCGTTCGGGTCGGCCGCGACGAGGGTCTCGAATTCCTCGCGCGCCTCCTCGAGCTGGCCGACCGACGCGTAGGCGCGGGCCAGCTCCCAGCGGGCGTCGCGGTCGCCGGCGCGCTGGCGCAACCGGCCCTGGAGCTCGGCGATGAGGCGGTCGTAGAAGCCGGTGTGACGGTAGATGATCTCGAGGTTGCGCTGCGCCACCGCCATCTTCGGGTCGAGCTCGAGGGCGCGGCCGAGGCTCTGCACCGCTTCCTGCGCGAGGCCGCGGCGGAAGTACAGGACGCCGAGGTTGTTGTGCGCCCCGGCGTCGGAAGGATCGATGCGCCGAGCGAAGGACCGGAGGACCGCGAGGTCGCGCTCGGGCACGGAGGTGGCGGTCATCGTGGGGCGGTCGTCAGCTCAGCCGGACCGCCTGAAGGATGGCGCGCAACGAGGCGAAGTCGGGGACCAGGAGAAAATGTCCCTGCAGCGTCTCGCTATCCGCGACAAAATCGAACGTCGTCTCGACGCAGAAGACGTAGTCGCGGTCGCTGCCGAAGTTCAGGTAGGTGGACGTGAGCACGGCGGCGGCCGAGTCGATGACCAGGCTCGGCACCGAGGGCAGCAGCATCATCCCCATGAACGAGGACAGCGCGTTCATGTAGGCGCCGCAGAGAATGTTGCCGGCTTCCTTGAGCGAGGACTGCTCCAGCTCGCCGAAGGTCTGGGTCTTGCCCGTGGGGCGGGCGAGCAGCAGGTCGCACAGCCGCTTGGCCGACGGCTCCGGGAAAACGAGCAGCGTGCGCCCGGTGAGGTCGCCGAGCATGTGCAGGAGGATCGCGGCGACGACCTCCCGCGGATCGCCGAGCAGCTCGGCGACGTCCTCGAGCCGCGTGACCGAGATCTTCGGCACGCTGATCATGATGCGCCGGTTGGTCATCTGCGACAGCGCTGTCGCCGCGTGACCCGCGCCGATGTTCTCGACTTCCTTGAGGGCGTCGAGCTGGAGTTCTTTGAGATCGCGGATGTCGTCCATGTTCCCCTTGGTCGCTGAAGCGCTGAAGCGCCGAAGCGGTTAAGCGCTTCCGCGATTGAGCGCTTCAGCGTTCACGTCAGTCCCGCGGCGTCGAGTATCAGCGCGGGTTTTCCGTCACCCAGGATCGTCGCCCCGGCGAAGACGGGCAGCATCCCCTTCGGAGCCTCGAAGCTCTTCACCACGATTTCCTGCTGTCCCACCAGCGCGTCCACGATCAGGCCGGTGCGGCGCTCGCCCATCTCCAGCACGATGACCGGCACCCGCGCCCGCGTCTGGGTGTTCATGGTGCCGACGATATCGCCCAGGCGCACCAGCGGCAGCAACTTGCCGCGCAGCAGCATCGCCTCGCGGCCCTGCACCCGCTGGATGTCCTCCGGCCGCGGGTCCACGGTCTCGGCCACATGGGTCAGCGGCACGGCGTACATCTCGCCGCCGGCGCGCGCCAGCAGGGCGCGCATGATCGCCAGGGTCACCGGCAGCCGCAGCGTGAACGTCGTCCCCTTGCCCTCCTCGGAGCGGATCTCGAGCGACCCGCCCAGCGCGCGCGCCGCCGTCGCCACCACGTCGATGCCCACGCCCCGCCCCGACACGTCGGTTACCTGCCGCGCGGTGCTGAAGCCCGCCCGGGTGAGAAGCCGGAACAGCTCCTCGTCAGGCAGCGCGATCACGTCGGCGGCGATCAGCCCCTGCTCCTTCGCCTTGGCGATCACCCGCGCGCGGTTCACGCCGCGGCCGTCGTCGCTCACCCGGATCGCCACCGACGCCCGCTCGCGCAGCGCCGAGACCACGAGTCGGCCCGCCGCGGGCTTGCCCGTCGCCAGCCGCTCCGCCGGCGGCTCGATGCCGTGGTCCACGGCGTTGCGCAGCAGGTGCAGCAGCGGCTCGCCGATCTCATCGAGGATGGCGCGGTCGAGCTCGATGTCCTTCCCCTCGACCCGGAAATCGACCTGCTTCTCGACCTGGCGCGCGAGGTCGCGGACCATGCGGGGAAACCGATCGAACACCTGCCACACCGGCGTCATGCGCGCCGCGATGATCTCGCTCTGGAGCGACTGCGCCAGCCGGCCGATCTGGAGCACCACCTCGTCCAGGGCCGGATCGTCGCGCTGCCCGCTCAGCGTTCCCAGGCGGCCGCGCGCGATGGCCAGCTCGCCGATCTCGTTCATCAGCGTGTCGAGCCGCTGGAGGTCGACCCGCACGTGGCGGCCCCGTGCCGCGGCCTCGACATGGGCGGCCTCGGCCACCTCCTCTGCGGCCTGCACCTCGATCTGCTCGACGTCGCCGGCACCGCGCAGCACCGCCTCGATCCGCACCGCGTCGGCCTCGCCCTCGAGCCGGAAGGCAAAGCGCCCGTCGAACGCGTCGTCCATCGCCGCCGGCGCCGGCGTCACGCCGGTCACCGTGCCTAACGATTCTGCCCGGCGCAGCACCAGCAGCGCCCGCGCGCCTTTCAGCGACGCTTCCTGGCGCAGCCCGATGCGAACGAGCCGGCCGGACTCCGGGGACCGCGGACCGGGGACCGGGGACCGGGGACCGCGGACCGGGGTCCCGGATGCGGTCCGGTCCCCAGTCCCCGGTCCCCGGTCCCCGGTCCCCGCCGCGACGTCGAGCTCCGCGAGCAGGGTGGGCGGCGCCTCGCCGGCACGGCCATCGACCGCGTCGGCGATTCCCTGCTCCATCGCGTCGCCGGCGCGGAGCAGCAGGTCGAGCACCGGCGGCGTCGCCTCCCGCTCCCCTTTGCGCAACAGGTCGAGCAGGTTCTCGATGCGGTGCGACAGCTCGGCCACGCCGCCATAGCCCATCGTGGCGGCCATGCCCTTGATGGTGTGGACGGCGCGAAAAATCCCGCCCACGGCCTCCCGTGCGGCGGGATTTTTCTCCCACTCCAGCAGGAGGTGGTTGTATGCGGTGAGGTGGTCGCGGCTCTCGCTGAGAAAGAGGTCCGCGTACTGGCGGACGTCCACCCGCTACCCGAGCACGCGCTGCACGGCCTCGAGCACGCGCGAAGGCTGGAACGGCTTCACCACGAAGTCCTTCGCCCCCGCCTGGATCGCCTCCACCACCAGCGCCTGCTGACCCATCGCGCTGCACATCAGGATCTTGGCGTTGGGGTCGCCCTTCACGATCTCACGGACGGCGTCGATGCCGCCCATGTCGGGCATGACGATATCCATCGTCACGAGATCGGGCCTGAGCTCCTTGTAGCGCTCGATGGCCTGGAGACCGGTTTCGGCCTCGCCGACTACTTCGTAGCCGGCCGAGGCCAGGATATCACTGATCATCGTCCGCATGAAAATGGCGTCGTCGCAGACGAGGACTCGATGGGCCACACCTTCCTCCTACGGCAGCAGAGGCTCGAGCAAAGCGTCGATCGCGAGCTGCACGAATGAATGGCCGCCCGTGGATCCGACCGCGCGCACGAGATCCGCGCGCACTCCGGGCAGTGAAGCGTGGTCGTCCAGGGCGGAAGCCGGAACGGTGACGAGGTCCAGCACCTCTTCCACCGCGAGCGCCACCGGCCGGCCATGACGCTCGACCAGGACGAGGGTCGGGGCGCCACTACTACCCGCGAGCCCGACTGCGGCCGCGGCGTCTACCACCGGTACCAGCGTGCCCCGGACATTTACCAGTCCCAGCACCGCCGCGGGAGCCCCGGGAATGCGCGTGGGCTCACTCGCCGCGATGATCTCCCTGACGACCCCGGCCTCGACCGCGAGCACCTGCCCGCCGCAACGGAAAAGGAGGAGTCTGAGGGACGTCACACCGGCTCGCCGGAGGCGAAGAACCCAAGATACTGCAAGGGTTTAGTCTCAGCAAGCAAAACGGGATCGCCGATCGCCCGCGCCAGCGCCGGGAGGAGGTCCGGCGGCCATTCCGAACGCAGATCGATCGCCTCGCCGGTGACGGGATGCGGCAGGATCAGCCAGGCGGCGTGGAGCGCCTGCCGGGGCGTGATCTTCACCAGCGCCTCCGCCTCCAGGCGACTGTGGTCGGACCGCCCGATCGCCGTGCCGCCGTAGGTCGCGTCCCCCACCACCGGATGGCCGATCGACTGGAGATGTACCCGGATCTGGTGGGTGCGGCCGGTCTCCAGCCGGCACTGCACGAGATCGGCGGTTCCGCCCCGGGCGATCGTCAGCACGCGGGTGATGGCGCTCTTGCCTGGCGTCCGCACGGTGCCGCCGAGAAACTGGCGGCCGCTGCCCGGCAGTTCGACCACACGCATGCGTTTGCGATCGGTCGGATTGCGCTCCATCGCGGCATCGATGACCCGCTCCTCGGCGCCAAGATGGCCCCAGGCGAGCGCGGCATAGCGCCGTGACACCCGGCGCGCCTGGAGGGCGGCGCCGAGCTTCTCGTGGGCCCGCGCCGTCTTGGCGACGATCAGCAGCCCCGACGTGTCCTTGTCGAGCCGGTGCACGATCCCGGGCCGGCCCTCGTCTCCGCCCGCGAGGTCGAGCCCCCGCGCCGCGAGCGCATTCACCAGCGTGTCGTCCCAATGGCCCGGCGCCGGGTGCACCACCAGTCCCGCCGGCTTGTCCACCACGGCGAGCTCGTCGTCCTCGAACACGATGGTGAGCGGAATGTCGGCGGGCGTGACCTGCCTCGGCGGCTTGCCCTCGATCACGATGGTGATCTCGGCGCCGCGCTCCGGAACCAGGCTGGGCCGCACCGGGTCGCCGGCGACGCGCACGCACCGCTCGGCGATCAGCCGGGCGGCGACGGTACGGGAGATATGCAGCTGATCGGCGAGGAAGCTGTCGATGCGTCCGGCGTCGGAGACCGCGACGCTGAACCGGGTCTCCGAAGGAAGTGACACGCTGCCTACGATCCCGCGGGAGGTGACGTCGCCTCGGACGCCACCGGTGACGCTGACGGAACCGGGGCGGCGGATTCGGCCTGCTGCCCCTCGTTCCACAGCGACAGCGCGAGCAGCACGGCGCCGCAGGTCACGGCCGAGTCGGCGACGTTGAAGGTCGGGAAGTGCCACCTGCCGAAGGTGAAGTCGAGAAAATCCACCACGCCCCGGGGTGAGCGGATCCGGTCCACCAGGTTGCCGGCGGCGCCGGCGCTGATCAGCGCCAGCGAGTAGAGCCGGATGCTGTCGCCGGTGCGGGTGGACTGCAGCATCGAGCCGAGGACGGCGAGCGCGGCCATGGAGAGCGCCATGAAGAC
Organism: Gemmatimonadota bacterium; assembly: GCA_043735145.1. GTDB lineage: Bacteria > Gemmatimonadota > Gemmatimonadetes > Gemmatimonadales > JACORV01 > DASXPG01. Next base: position 6,022 of record JAYTEN010000097.1, read on the forward strand.
CCAGCGCGAATAGGTGCCGACGTTGATGCCGAAGGCGGCGCCGGGATTGTAGACGAGCCGGAGCTGGAAGAAATCGCCGATCACGGACACCCCGACGTACCGGCGCAACCAGACTTCCGCGGCGAGCTTGGTAGCCAGGTCGAGAATGAGCACCACGATCAGCACGCGCGCGAAGCGCCGCTGCTCAGTGCCGCTTACCATCTTCCTCTTTGGCCTTGCAGGTGATGCAGAGGCGGGCGTGCGGCAGCGCGTCGAGGCGGTCGTACCCGATCTCGGCGGCGCAGCTCTCGCACTTGCCGAACTTGTCCGGCGTCGTGTACAGGCGGCGCAGCGCCTGGTTGAGATGCCAGAGGAAGCGCCCTTCCTTCGAGGCCATCAGGAACGCCTTCTCGCGCTCCATGGCGTCGGTGCCCTGGTCGGCCATGTGGAACGAGTAGGACGAGAGGTCGCCGTCGGAGCCCTGGAGCGTCGCGCTGAAGCTCTCGTCATAATGACCGAGCTCCTTGATGGCGCGGGCGCGCTCTTCCTGCAGTCGCTTCTCGAAGTGGGCCAGGTGTTTCTTGGTCAGAGTAGCCATGCGTCCCTCGTAAAAGGCGGAATCTGGAGTCTGGAGTCTAAACGACTCCGTGCCCCACCCTGCCGTCGGTTGTCGCTACCGATCATCCAGATGCGAGATTCCAGTTAGACGTCCGCTTTCGTGATCCCGATCCTCGCCTGCATTCCATCCAGGTCCACGTCCTGCATGCCGCCGTTGTCGGCCGCGACCGCCAGGTCGAGCGCCAGCGTCTCTTCTGAAATGTACCCACGGTGCGCCTGCACCGCGTCAATCACCGCGGTGTCACCCGCCACGGAAATGCGGATCCGGTCGGTGACCTCGAGTCCCGCGTCGCGCCGCATCCGCTGCACCCGGCTCACGATCTCGCGCGCCAGGCCTTCCTGCTGCAGCGCCTCGGTGAGCGTGGTGTCGAGTCCCGCGAAGACTTCGCCGTCGGTCTCCACCACCAGCGCGCCGCGCGCATGCCGGTGCACCACGAGATCGTCAGGCTCCAGCGCGTACGCTTCGCCCTGCACCATGATCTCGACCCGCTCGCCGGCCTCGAACCGCGCGACGTCCGCGGGACTCAATTGCTTGACGGCGTCCGCGGCCAGCGGCGTGGCCTTGCCGAAGCGCTTTCCAAGCGCCCGAAAGCTAGGCCGGGCTTCCAGCAATACAAGGTCCGTGCCGTGCTCGACCAGCTCGACGTGCTTGACGTTGACTTCGCCCTCGAGGAGCGGTACCAGCGCGGCGAAGAGCGCGCGGTCCACGTCGCCGGGGATCGCGGCAATGAGGCGCGCGAGCGGCTGGCGCACCCTCAGACCGGCTTCCTCGCGTCCGCTGCGCGCCAGGCGCGCCAGTCGCCGCACCACATCCATGGCGCGCTCGAGCTTCGCGTCCACCGCGCCGGCGGACACCGGGAACGGCGCGAGATGCACGCTGGCGCCGGTGAGCGCGCGATGCAGCGCGTCGGAGAGAAACGGCGCCGCCGGTGCGAGGAGGCGCGCGGTGGTCACCAGCGCCTCGTGCAGCGTCGCGAGCGCGGCCGGATCGGCCTCGCCGCCGGGCACCCAGAAGCGCGAGCGGTTGAGCCGCACCCACCAGTTCGAGAGGTCGTCCACCACGAACTGCACGATGGCGCGCGCGCCGGTCGAGGGGTCGAACACGTCCCACGCCGCGCGCACCGCCCGCACCGTCTGGTCGAGACGGCCCAGGAGCCAGCGGTCGCCTAACGGCGGGGGACCGGGGACCGCGGGCCGAGGACCGGACTCCCACTCGCCGGCGTACAACTGGAACAGGTTATAGGTGTGGCGCAGCTTGTCGAGCACGTTGCCGGCCACATCGAAGACGACCGCCTCGTCCCAGCGCTTGGCGGCCCAGACCTGGCTCGACAGCAGGAAGTAGAGGCGCACCGCGTCGGCGCCGTATTCGGCGACGGCCTTCACCGGGTCGACGATGTTGCCGCGGCTCTTCGACATCTTCTGCCCCGCGGCGTCGAGCACCGTGCCGTTCACGATCACGTGCCGGTACGCCATGGTGTCGAAGACGCCGGTGGCGATCGCCAGCAGCGAATAGAACCAGCCCCGCGTCTGGTCCACGCCCTCGGCGATGTAGTCGCCGGGAAAGTGGGCCTGGAATTCGGCCTGGTGCTCGAACGGATAGTGCCACTGCGCCACCGGCATCGCGCCCGAGTCGAACCAGGCGTCGATGACTTCGGTCGCGCGCTTCATCGTCCCCGCGCAGCGCGCGCACTTCCAGGTGTAGCCGTCGATGTGCGGCTTGTGCGGATCGAAATCCGCGGGCAGGGGCCGGCCCCACTTCTCCGCCAGCGCGGAGTACGACCCGACGATCTCGGTATGCGCCGGCTCGGCGTCGCAGATCCAGACCGGCAGCGGCGTGCCCCAGAAGCGGTCCCGCGACAGCGCCCAGTCCACGTTGTTCTCGAGCCACTCGCCGAAGCGGCCGGAGCCGATCTCGGGCGGATGCCAGTCCACCTGCGCGTTGAGCGCAACCATGCGCTCCTTGTACGCGGTGGTCTTCACGAACCACGAGGGGCGCGGATAGTAGAGAAGCGGCGTGTCGCAGCGCCAGCAGAAAGGGTAGGTGTGCTCGATCGTCTCGCGCTTGAGCAGCAACCCGTCGGCCTTCAGCCTTTCCATGATCTTCGGGTCGGCGTCCTTCACGAAGACGCCCTCGATCTCGGGCCAGGTGGTGCCCTTGAACTTCCCGTCCACGCCGACGGGCACCGTGTAGGCAAAGTTGCCCGACTTCAGCACCGCGAAGTCGTCGGCGCCGAAGGGCGCCATGTGCACCATGCCCGAGCCGTCCTCGGCGGTGACGAAATCCCCCGCCACGACTTCCCAGCGACGCCCCTCCGGCCATGGCACCACGTCGAGGGGGCGCTGGTACTTGAGGCCGACCAGCTCGGCGCCTTTGAGTCGGCGGTACGGCGGTACGGCGGAAGGGCGGTACAAAGGCTCGGTATCACCCCCGGGGATGATCTCGGAGCCCCGGGACTCGGCGACGAGTACCCGCTTTCCACGCCACTCGACCTCGACGTAGTCCATCTCCGGATTCACGGCGACGGCGAAATTCGACGTCAACGTCCACGGCGTGGTCGTCCACACGAGCAGATGCAGCTTTTCCGTACCGTCGTTCCGCCCTGCCGCCGTACCGCCGTCTTCCACCGGGAACAGGACATAGACGCTCGGATCCTTCGCCGTGTCGTAGCCCTGCGCCAGCTCGTGACTCGAGAGGGCGGTCTGGCAGCGCGGGCAGTAGGGCAACACCTTGTGCCCGCTGATCAGCAGGCCCTTCTCGTACAGCTGCGACAGCAGCCACCACACCGACTCGATGTAGTTGTTGCTGTAGGTGACGTACGGGTGCTCGTAGTCGAGCCAGTACCCGATGCGGGCGGACAGCGACTCCCAGTCGCCCTTGTACTGCCACACACTCTCGCGGCACCGCCGGTTGAACTCGGCCACCGACACCCGGGCGCCCGGATGGTCGCCGATCTCGGTCTTGCCGGTGATGCCGAGCTTCTTCTCGACCTCGATCTCGACCGGCAGCCCGTGCGTGTCCCAGCCCGCGATGCGCGTCACCTTGCGGCCCTGCATCACCTGGTAGCGGCAGATGAGATCCTTGATCGTCCGCGCGAAGACGTGATGGATGCCGGGCCGCCCGTTGGCCGTCGGCGGACCCTCGAAGAACACGAAGGGCGCGCCGCCCGCGGTCTGCGCCTGGGCCAGGTCGAAGAGACCCTCGGCCTTCCAGCGCTCCAGGACGTCGCGCTCCAGCGCGTCGGGACTGCGGCCGGGCACCAGCACGGGGTAGCGGCTCACGCGGCCAGGTCCCGCACCATGATCCGCAGCAACGTCGTGAGGTGCGGCTCGGCCCTGCTCGCCACGGCGATGATCTTCTCCAGGGTGGCCGGCTCGAGGGCGTCGGGCAGGCACTGGTCGGTGATGATGGACACGCCGAGGACGCGCATGCCGCCGTGCCGCGCGACAATGACCTCGGGCACGGTGCTCATGCCGACGACGTCGGCGCCGATGGCGCGCAGCCACCGGTATTCGGCCCGCGTCTCGAGGCTCGGCCCGGTGACGGCGACGTAGACGCCTTCGCGCAGGGTGATGCCCTGCTCCAGCGCGACGGCGCGGGCGCGGCGGCGCAGATCGGGGTCGTACGGCTCCGACATGTCGGGAAAGCGCGGCCCCAGCTCGTCGTCGTTATGCCCGGTGAGCGGATTGCCGCCCAGCAGGTTGATGTGGTCCGCGATCAGCATGAGGTCGCCGGGCGCCCACAGCGGATGCATCCCGCCGCACGCATTCGACACCATCAGCACCTCGGCGCCTAACGAGCGCATCACGCGCACCGGAAAGGCGACCTGCGCCAGGTCGTAGCCCTCGTAGGCGTGGAAGCGGCCCGCCATCGCCACCACCGGGACGCCGTCGAGGGTGCCGCAGATGAGGCGGCCGGCATGGGATTCCACCGTGGACAGGGGAAAGCCGGGGATCTCGCCGTAGGGGATCTCGGCCTCGGCGCGAATCTCCCGCCCCAGGCCGCCCAGGCCGGTGCCGAGGATGATGCCCACGCGCGGACGCCCCGCCCAGCGCGCGCGGACGGTGTCGGCCGCGGCGCGAACCGCCCCGGCGCTCACTCCTCGACGATCGACTTGATCCACTTCGGCGACGACTTGCGGCTCGCGGCGTCGGTGGCCGGCGCGATCGAGCCCGCGACCTTGCCGAACGCGAATGCCTCGCTGGAGGCCAGCGCCTCGAGCTCGGCCTTCTGGCGCTCGACCAGCGCGCGCAGGCTGGTGAGATAGGCGTGATGCTTCTGCGCCATCTGCTGGCCCGAGACCTCGAGCCGCTCCAGCTCGCGGCGGGCGCGTTCCAGGCGGCGCTCGGCGTCCGCCTCGGCTTCGCGCACGATCATCTGGGCCTCGCGCTCGGCCTGCTCCTTCGTCTCGGCGCGCAGCTGCTGCGCCGACACCAGCGCGTCGTTCAGCGCCTTCTCGCGCAGCTTGAATTCCTTCAGCTGGTTCTCGGATGCGCGAATGCGCTCCTCGAGCACGATCTTCTCGCGCACCAGGCGCTCGTGCTCGTCCGCGACGCGGGCGCGGAAGTCCTCGACCTCCAGCGTCCCGTAGCCGCGCATCGCCTTCCTGAACTCGGTCTTCCGGACGTCCAGTGGCGTGAGCCGGAATTCGTCGCTCATATCCGCTCCCCGAAAAGGATCGTTCCCAGGCGCACCAGTGTCGCGCCCTCTTCCACGGCTATCTCGAAGTCCGACGACATGCCCATCGACAGGTGCGTCGTGCGTCGTGCGTCGTGCGTCGGAAAAACCCGGTCCCGCAGCTCGCGCAACCCGCGAAACGTCGTTCGAATCACGCCCTGGTCATCCGAGAGGGGCGCCATCGTCATCAGCCCCTTCAGCGCCATGTGCGGCAGCGTGCCGATGTGCCTGACGAGTGCTTCGGCCTCTTCCGGCGCAATGCCGTCCTTCTGTGCTTCGCGCGCGACATTCACCTGCACCAGGACGTCCTGGACGACTCCCGCCGCCGCGGCCGCCTGGTCGATCGCTTCGGCGAGCCGAATCGAGTCGACCGAGTGAATCAGCGCGAACCGGCCCACGGCCTGCTTCGCCTTGTTGCGCTGCAAATGCCCGATCAGGTGCCAGCGCACCGGCGCGTCGGGCCACAGCTCCTGCTTGGCCATCGCCTCCTGCACCCGGTTTTCTCCGACGTCGGCGATGCCGGCATCCGCGGCTTCACGCACGGCCGCGATCGGGTGGGTCTTGGTCACGGCGACGATCGATACCTCGGAGGCATCTCTTCCCGCGCGCGCTGCAGCGGCTTCGATGCGGGCGCGGACGGCCTCAAGGTGCATAGCCGTAAGAATTTAGCGGGATGGCGGGGACCGGGCGAGTGGATAGCTTCGCTTCGGCAGCACTTGCGGGAGTACAACAAATGTTGCACTTTTCAGGATGGCTTACCGTCTCAAGGTTCGGAAGCAGGGCGGCTCGGTCGCCGTGACGCTGCCGGCGGAGGTCGCCCGGAGGATGCAGGTCGCCGAGGGGGCGACGCTGTATCTGGTGGAGCACGCGCCGGGAGAGTTTCGGCTGACTCCCTTCGATCCGGAGATGCAGGCGACCCTGACGGCTCATGCGCAGGTCGTCGCTGAGTATCGGGACGTCTTCCGCAAGCTCGCCGAGTAGCGTGCCGGCGCGGCGGCGGGAGCCGCTCTGGCTGACGGTCCACGAGATCGTCGCGATGCACGACGAGCAGATCATTCTGTTTGGAGGAACCCCCGGGCTGCTCAAGCCCGGGGCCCTCGAAGCCACCGTGTCGCGGCCTGCGAACATCTACGCGTACGAGCCCGATGCAGAGTTACCCCGATTCGCCGCGGTGTATCTCGGCGGCCTGATCAACGCCCATGCCTTTGTCGACGGCAACAAGCGCATCGGGCTCGCGGCCATGCTGGTCTTCCTCGTGCGCAACGACGCTCCGATTCACGTTCCTCATCTGGATCTCTTCGATCTGGTCCTCGGCCTCGCCACCAGCAGGCTGAGCGAAGCGCAGGCGGCGGCCTGGATCGGAGAGCGACTACGATGAGGGCATCTTGCGTACAGTGACGACCTGGAGCCAACTTCTACAGGTGTCGTACAAGCCTCGCTCACCGGTTCGGTCCGCCACCGGGCGTGCCCTCATCGCCTCCGCAGCGGTACTCACCCTCGTGGTCGTGATCTGCTCGAGCGTGCTCGGGATCGAGCTGAGCCCGCTGCGGATCGTGAGCCGGATCGTGGTTCTGGGCGATGCCGGCGGAAGCTGGGGTTCCCCATGGGAAGCGCTTTCGCGCCCTCCCTGGGCCTATCAGCAGGACGCCCTGGCGTCGATCATCCGGACCACCACGCAGCTTGGCCTGGCGAGCGTGATGATCGCCGCGCTGGCCTTGATCCTGCATACCGTCAGCCGGCTGCTCGCGATGTGGCGGCCCCTCGCCATCCGCTGCGCCCTCGGCGCGACGCTGCGGCATCTCATGGCGCTCGTGGGCCGCGAGCTGGGCCGTCTCGCACTGACGGGATGCGCGGCGGGTGCGATGGCGGGCGGGCTCATGCTGGCCGGTCTCTACCGTTTCTGGCCTGCCCTCTTCAGCAAGCCGTCATTCGGCGCGGCGGTGGGCGCGGCGATCGGCGCGACGCTTCTCGTCTTCGCGATCGCCGGCGCCGTTGCCCTGATCCTGCTGGTCATTCTTCAGCGCGGCGTGCGGTCGGTCGCCGAGCTGCACGGCACGCACATCACGACGAGCGGTCCGCTGCTCCTGGTCCAGAACGCGCTGGCGGTCATCCAGCTCGCCGCGCTCCTGGTCGTGACGTACGGCTGCACCATGGTCCTGCGTGCTTCCTCGGCGTCGCTGGCCGCGGGCCGGATTGCGCGCCAGGACTCCACCGTGCTCGCGCCGATGCGCTACGACACCGCCGTCGCGGGCCCGTTCGAGCGCGCCGATCGTCTTCGGGCGGCGGTGCCGCTCATCATGCCGCCGCGCGCGCGCACGACGCTCGCGAGTCCCGACGCCTGGCTGGGCATGGGCAAGGAGCTGCGCGTGATCTCGGTCTGCGGGGAGTGTCGCATCGGCGAATACCTGCGGCCGCTGAACTCCGCCGCCGTGCGCATGATCGCGGTGGCGCCGGGGACCCTCCAGTTCATGCAGGCGGGCCGTGATTTCACGCCTGCCGACACCATGGCGGGCCGGCGCGTCGCCGCCGTCAACATGAGTGCCGCGCGGGCGCTGTACCCGGGCGGCTCCCCGGTGGGCCACGTCATCCGCGCCGGGAGCAGCGACTTCGAGTACACCGTCGTCGGTGTCGTCCGCTTCGAGGCGCCGCCGGTGTTCGGCAACAGCGGACCGGTGCCGATCGTCCTGGTGCCCATTCTCCAGCATCCGCCGGCGGCGTCCGAAGTGACCGCCCCGGCCTCCGGATGGGACGCCATGCGCGCGCGCGTCGCCGCCATGCCGGCCGACGCCCCGAGCTTCGGCAATCCGCGCCCGCTCACCGACCGGATGGATGAATTCATCGATCCCCTGCGCTGGTTCAGCGCGCTCTTTGCCGGCCTAGCCGGCTCGGCGACGGGGATCGCGGCGTACTCGCTGGTCGCCGTGATGATCCAGATGGTCGCCCTGCGCGAGCGCGACATCGCCATCCGCATGGCCGTGGGCGCGGAGCGGAAGCACATCGAGCGCTGGGTGGTGGGACGCACCGTCTGGATGACGGTGGCGGGAACGATGATCGGGCTGACCGGCGCGCGCTGGGTGTCGGTGCTGCTGCACGGGCCGTCGAACTACGCGGAGCGCGACGTGACCTGGCTGTTCGTCATGGCGGCGGCGTTCGCGGCGTTAGGCGTCGCGGCGAGCTGGCTGCCGGCCCGACGGGCCGCAGCAATCGAACCAATGGTGGTGTGGGCCAAAGTCGGCTGAAGTGCGGCGACTTCCCGCTGTAGCCCGCTTCAGCCTTCGAGCTTCGGCCTCCCTCGCCGCTTTTCCCTATCTGACTTCGAAGGAGATTTGCGACCTCCCGACATCCCTCTCGGCATTCCGATCGACCACTCGGAGCCGCAGGAGGTAGCGCCCGGGCGGTAACCGTTCGGGGGTGATGTCGATGACCTCGCGCGTCACCTGCCCATTGCCCTCCGTTGCCGCATCGCGATCGAAGCGCAGCTGGACCCCGCCCTCCCAGACGTCGCGGCTCCAGTCGCGTGACGGGTTGTTCGTCCGCAGCAGCGTGTACTCCGCCGTGTAGCGGACGGACGAGCTGACCGCGAGGAGCCCATACAGCTCGGCATACACGCGCATCGCCTGGCCTTCGTCGAACACCAGCGAGCGCTCCAGCCGGCGCATCATTTCCCAGCGCATCGCGCTGGCCGACGGCCACGACGGCGAGAGCAGCAGGTCGCTGACGGCGGGCCCGCCGGTAAAGGCGCGCGCCTGTATCCGCAGCTCCTGGCGGCCCAGCTCCGCGGAGTCACGCGCGTGGGCCAGCAGCGTCCAGCTCCCGGGCGCGGCCTCGAGCACGACGACACCCGCCGGCCCGCGGCGGACCTCGCTGATCCCGCCTGCCGTGCCCGCGAGCACCGCGGCGAGCGCGCCTCGCGTGGACACGACCGCGATCTCGGTCGTGCCCGGCCGCGCCCCGGCGAACTGCGCCGTCCAGACGCCGAATTCGAGCGGCGCCGGTGACGCCGTCTCGTCGCGCGTCAGCGCCGTGCGCATCGCGTCGAACTGCTCGGCATTCATCGACCGGAACACCATCTCGCTGACAGTGCGCTCGCCGCGGCTGAACGCGGACGGCCGCGCAAACCGGATCTCGCCGATGCCGTCGTAGCGCCAGAGCTCGACGTCGGGCGTGACGCAGTGCGGGTCCGCCATGTTGCGGCCGCCGAGGATCTGGCCCTGGGGCCGGCCGAAGCGCAGGTACATGATGCCGCGGTCTTCGAGTCCGGTCGCCAGATTGTAGCCGATTCGCGCGGCGGTGCTGTCGATGCTGCGCAGGTCCATGTTGAGGGAGACGAAGATGGTGCGCAGCCATGGCGACGACGCGCCGCCTTCGTCCGCCATCACCCGCTCCGAGCCGTCGTCCGACATCGACATCCGCGCGCGGTCGGTCGCGCGGCTGCCCCCCGACGCGTGCGGTCCCGCCAGGGCGGGCACCGCACCCACGGGGCGGGTGGCGGGAATCATGACCTCGACCATCTCACACCGCGCATAGAACTCCCGCTCGCCGGCCGCGGGTTCGAGATTCAGCGCGCGCGCCAGCTGCGACCGGTGATAGGTCACCAGCGGATGCAGCAGCGGATAGTTGCGCCGGGCGTACCGCATCCGCGCGAAGTGCTCGGCGAGGCGGGCATTGCTGCCGGCAAAGAGGTCGGGATTGCGGCGCGCCCAGAAGGCCTCGAGCCAGGCGCCGCGCAGCTCCGGCTCGATGCGGTCCCAGGCGCGGATCTCGTCGGGCCGCGCGATGCCGACCGCCTGGCGCCACAGCGCCTGCGCGGTATCGGTGTTCGCGTGGGCCAGCGCGCGAACGTAGAACGCCGCGCCGGACTCGGCGTCGCCCGCTTCGTACGCGCTCTGCGCCCGCCACGCGAGCCACTCGGCGTTGGTGCTGTCGACATGGCCGATGAGGCCATCGAGCACCGTGTCGGCGATCGCGTACAGCTCGTCCTCGATATCCAGCCACGCCATGCGCGCGCGAACTTCGGGAATCGAATCGAAGGCCTCGAGGCGGTCGCGCATCCGCCGCCGCGAGCTGCTGTTGCGGAAGACGAGCAGCCACTGGTCCCACGCATTGCGATAGAAGGGGTCGAGCTCGATGACGCGCTCGAGGCCGCGCCGCGCGATGCCCTCGCCGTCGTCGCCGCCAAGGTAGATGCCAACCTGCGCGTAGCGGTAGGACGGCTCCGGGTCGCGGGGCGCGAGGCGGATCGCTTCTTCGAACGCGCGCAGCGCCTGGAACCGGCCCGCCGGCATCCGCTTGAAGTAGGCGTCGCCCAGCGCGACAAAGCCGTGGGGGTCGCGGGCGTTGCGGCCGGTGTACTGCTCGGCGAAGCGGATGGCTGGCTCGACGCGGCCCGACGCCAGCGCCGCGCGCGCCGAATCGAGCAGCCCCGGCTGGCCGCCGGACGCGCGCGCTGCCTGCGCGCCGAGGCAGGGCGCAAGACCGCACGCCAGGATCGCGGCGTGGAAGAGGCGAAACGGGAATGGTCGCATGTGAAACGAGGGCGTATCCCTGGGATGCGCCCTCGTATGCTACCCGGCAGTGCGGCTAGCGTTTCGACGAATCCCGGGGACTCGCGCGCGCGGGGCGTGGCGGCCGGGTCGCGGCCTTCGCGGTATCCCGCGCCGCGGTCGAATCGGTGCCGAGCCCCGGGATGCCACCGTTACCGACCGCCTCCATCTGGTGAATGAACTGCGCCACCTCGGGGTTGGGCGAGAGGTGCGCGTACTTCCGGTAGTTCGCGATCATCTGCGGGATGTCGCCGGTGCGGCGGAAGGCATCGCCCAGCGAGTAGTACACGAAGGCCAGGTTCCCCGCGATGTTCTCGTCGGTGGGCTCGAGGTTCAGTGAATCCACGTCGAACAGCCGCGCATAACGATACACGTCCCACGCCAGCGTCCGGGTGCGCTCGACATCCATCACCGTGCCCAGGGCCCCATCCACCCGGGCCGGGGGCGCCGCGTGCACGCTGTCGGGCCAGAGCTTGAAGTTGAATCCCTGCTGGCTCACGTAGGCGCTCAGGCCCATCCGGTCGGTGCCCGCCGTCAGCGCCCACCAGATCGGCCGTTTCCCCATCTGCTCCTGGAGCAGCCGCAGCACCATGATGTCCTTCACGTACATCGGCGTGTTGGCCGCGTACGTGTGCTGGATATTGCCGGCGCGGAAATGCAGGTCGCCGGGCAGCAGCCGCGGCTCGATGGTCGCGATCTGGTCGTCGGTCAGCGTGTGCAGGCACATCGGCCGTCCGCGCGCCAGGTCGGGGCGCTTGCGGTGCGACCGGTCCGCCCACACGTTCAGCGAATCGAGCTGCTGTTCGGTGCACGAGGGCGGCGGACCGGCGGCCGGGCCGAACAGCTTCAGCGCGTTGGCATCGGGGCGATACGGCCGCGCCGGCAGGTCGCGCAGCTGGCGGATGTACCAGTCGGTGTTGATGAGCGACAGGTTGACCACCATGACGTCCTGGCGCACTTCTTCCACTTCCTGGATGTACCAGAGCGGGAAGGTGTCGTTGTCGCCGTTGGTGAACAGGATGCCGTACGGCTCGACGCCGATCAGCATGTCATAGGCAAAGTCGCGTGGCAGCATCGCCGCCGCGCCGTGGTGACGGCTCGCCGCGCCGAAGTTCAACCCGAAGGGCAGCAGCGCGATGAGGAAGACCGGCGCGACCGCCAGCGGCCTGGCGGCGAAGCGCTCGCGCAGGCGCTGGAAGACCGCCGCGATGCCGCATCCCGCCCACAATCCCCAGAACACGTACGAGACGGTGTAGAAGTAGTCCCGCTCGCGCACCTCGTGCGCTTCCCGGTCGGGGAAGGAATCGTAGCCGAGCGCGAAGCCCGGCTTGAAGTTCAGGTAGATGATGAGGCCGATGCTCGTGGTCGCGAAGATGCCGAAGATGAACCACCAGGTGCCCCTGTCCCACTTCCGGTGCTCGATCGCGCCGTACACGCCCAGCGCCAGGAAGAGCAGCGAGAAGGGCAGCCGCGCCGGGGCGAACACCGCGATCTGCTTCTGGAGCGCCGCCGACCACTGCCAGTCGAAGTACTGGAAATAGTTCATGATCTGGAGCCCGAAGATCTTGAGCGTGCGCCCCGGATTGTCGGGGCCGTGCGAGAACATCGGATTGTCGAGCGGGCCGCGCGGCGGATACTGCTCGCGGCCGATCACCGCCCACAGGTTCTGCCACGTGGACGGATCGGCTTCGCTGATGAACGGATGCAGTCCGGCACGGATGTACAGATAGGCGTACGTCGAGATGCCGGCGGCCGCCACCAGGAACGCCATGATCGCGAACAGCCCCGACCGGGCGCGGAACGCCATCACCGCCGCCGCGAGGAAGGCGATCAGGCCCATCACGATGATGCCGCGGCTGGCGATACCCACGCCCACCATCACCACCCAGAGACTGCTGGTGCACGCCCACTGGGCCCACTGCACCGCCCGCTCGGCGGGATCGCGCGCGGGATCGGACCGCAGCACGTAGAACAGGTACGCGATGATCGCCGGGCCGCAGAGCAGCGCCATCAGGTGATTGCCTAACGCGGCGCCGAGGACGTAGATGAGCAGCAGCATCTCGTGCGCGCCGCGCACGCCGCCGCGGTCGCGCCGCCACAGCCAGCAGAGCCACGCGATCAGGCCGATCGAGAACATCGCGACCTGGTAGACCTCGGTTTCGTTCGAGTTCTGCCAGTTGGTGAAGCAGAAGGCGCCGCAGATCGTCGCCGCAAACGCGCCCCCCACCCGGAAGAGCCTCGCACTCGCCTCGTCCATCCCCTTGCTGCCGGCGCGCAGCGTCTCGTGGAGGAAGAGGAAAAGAAAGCCCGCCGCCCCGGCGCTGAAGGTCGCGCTCATCAGGTTGGTCTTCACCGCCGTGGTGAGACCGGGGATGAGCATGTCCCATACGCGGCCGAGCAGCACGAAGAGCGGCGTGCCCGGCGGATGGGGGATGCCGAGGATGTGGGAGCTGGCGATGAACTCGCCCGCATCCCAGAACGTCACCGTCGGGGCGAGGGAGAACACGTAGCCGGCGAGGACGACAAGGAACGCGACACCCGCCATCGCATAGGGCGGGCGATCGGTCGTCGTGTCCATCGCCTGGGCGCGGGCGGTCTTGGGTACGGCAGAGGTCATGTTCGCCATTTCTACAGATGTAGTAGACTACCGGGTGTCCCAAAGATCAAGGGGCGGCGGCTTCCATGCTAGTGCCGGCTACCGGGAGGGGGGCGCCGGTGGCGAGGAGATCGGTGAGGCGGGCGAGCGAAATGCCGCGCTCGAGCTGTCCGCGCCGGGTGACCGAGATGGCGCTGGTTTCCTCGCTCACCACGATCACGATGGCGTCGGTTTCTTCCGAAAGCCCAAGCGCGGCGCGGTGCCGGGTGCCCAGCGACTTGTCCTGGACCGGGAACTGGGTGAGCGGCAGGATGCACCCCGCGCCGATGATTTCGTCGCCCCGCACGATCAGCGCGCCGTCATGCAGCGGCGAATAGGGGGTGAAGATCGTGGTGATGAGATCGGCCGACACGCGGGCGCTGAGGCGGGTCCCGCTGTCGAGATAGTCGGACAGGCTGATCTCGCCCTGCACGGCGATGATTGCGCCCGTCCCCGCCCGGCTCAGCCGGTCCACCGCCTCGGTGATCTCTTCCGCCATCGCATGCGCTTCGCCGCGATAGAAGAATCGCATCAGCCGCGACTGGCCCAGTCGCGCGAGGCCGCTGCGCAGCTCCGGCTGGAAGACGATGAGCAGCGCGAAGGCGCCGTAGGTGAGGATGAGTCCCAGCAGGTAGCTGATCATCGTGAGCTTGAGCAGCAGCGCCGCGACGTACGCCGCGCCGAGCAGCACGAGGCCGAGCAGGATATGGATCGCCCGCGTGCCCACCAGGAACAGCAGGCCCCGATAGATGACGGCCGCGACGATGACGATCTCGATCGCGTCGCGCCACTGGGGGATGAGAAAGCGGAAGCGTTCGTCCATTAGTGCGTGGTGCGTGGTGCGTAGTGCGTAGTGCGTAGTGCGTAGTGCGTAGCAAGAACCGCATCCGCGACATCCAGTGCGTCCCGGGCCGCCGCCACATCGTGTACGCGGAAGATCGAGGCGCCGTTCATCCGGGCGACCACGCACGCCGCCGCGGTCGCCGCGTCGCGATCCGGCGCATCCTTGCCGGTGATCGCGCCGAGAAAGCGCTTGCGCGACGGTCCCACCAGGACCGGATGGCCGAGCGCCGTGAACGCCTCCAGGTGCGCGAGGATGGCGAGGTTATGCTCGCTCGTTTTGGCAAAACCGAGTCCGGGGTCGAGGACCATGCACGCGGGCGAGATCCCGGCCTGGAGCGCCGCGTCGCGCCGCTCCCCGAGCTCCGCCGCGACGTCGGCGACCACGTCGCCATACGTCGCCTGCCCGTCCATGGTATCCGGATCGCCCCGCATGTGCATAACGATAACGCCGGCGCCGGTGTCCGCCACCGCGTGCGCCATCGACGGATCCTTCGTGAGCCCGGAAACGTCGTTCACGATCTCGGCCCCCGCGGCGATCGCCATCCGCGCCACGGCGGCGCGGCGGGTGTCGATGCTGATCGGCAGGCCGACCTCGGCCAGCGCCTTGATGACGGGGATGACGCGGTCCAGCTCCTCGCGCTCGCTGACGGCGGCGGCACCGGGCCGCGTGGACTCGCCGCCCACATCGAGGACATCGGCGCCCTGCTCCTTCATCGCCATGCCGGCCCGCAGCGCGGCGGCGGCCGCGAGGTGGCGGCCGCCGTCGCTGAAGCTGTCGGGCGTGATGTTGAGAATGCCGACGACCAGCGCGCGGCTCAGCGGCAGCTCGCGCCGGGCGGTCCGCCAGCGCGCTGCCGCTGGCGGCGCGGGCCTCACGCCGGGCTCGGCGCCTGGTTCGGGATAAGCGGCCTGGCGGAAGCGCGCTCGGGCGCGCTGCCGGTGACGGGCAGCGGCGCGGGCGGAATCGGCGGCACCGGCGCGCGCGGCGGCAGCTCTTCGCCGCGGGCGATCATGTCGATCTCTTCGCGGTCGAGGGTCTCGCGCTCCAGCAGCACGGCGGCCATGCGGTCGAGCGTTGCCCGCTCGGCGGTGAGGATCGTGACGGCCTTGCCATAGGCGTCATCGATGAGCTGCTTGACCTCGGCATCCACCGTTTCGGCCATGCGTTCACTGATTTCACGGCGGTGCGACAGCTCCCGGCCGAGGAAGATTTCCTGCTCCTGGTCGCCGACGGCGATCATGCCGATCTTCTCGCTCATGCCGAACTGCGTCACCATGCGACGCGCGATCTTGGTCGCCTGCTCGATATCGCCCGAGGCCCCGGTGGTCACCTTCTCGCGGCCGAACACCAGCTCCTCGGCGACCCGTCCGCCAAAGGCGCTGGCCAGGCGCCCTTCGAGCCAGTA
>JAYTEN010000098.1:0-3092 GCA_043735145.1 Gemmatimonadota bacterium
AGCGGGGCGCGGCCGAAGACCGAGCGGCCGGCAGCCCAGATCCCGCGCGCGCGATCGAGATGGAAGAGATGGGTGAGCTCATGCACGATCACCAGCCGCAGCCAGCGGTCGTAGACCGCGAGCTGGAGGTCGCCCGCGGGCGGAATCGCGTAGATCACGATGTGCGGCAACGGATACGTGGTCGCGTAGCCGTTGGGATCGTCCACATTGTCGGCGACCACCAGCTCCACCCGCCGCCCCGGCGGCGGCAACAGCGCCGACAGCTCGCTCCACGCCTGCTCGGCCTCGGCGGCGGCGCGCACGCCCACGTCCCGGTATTCGTCGCGGACATGGACGTTGAAGTGCGCGGTCTCCAGCGTGCGCCAGTGCCCGGTGGGGTCCTGGGCGGGAAGTGGGGAAGCGGGGAAGTGGGAAAGGCCCAGGCCCAGCAATGCGATGCGGAGTCTTCCCCACTTCCCCCCTTCCCGACTTCCCCACTTCCCCACTTCCCCACTCATCGCGCCGCCACTTCACGCAGCCAGGCTTCAATCCCCCGCATCACCCCGCGCGCGTACCGCTCCTGGAAGCTCGGCGTCTTCAGCGCGTTCTCCTGCTCGGGGATCATCAGGAAAGCGCCCTCGGTGAGCACCGCGGGCATCCACGTCGGCCTGACGAGTGCGAGGTCCCCGCGCCCGATGCCGAGGTTGCGCAGGCCCATCTCGGCCAGCATGCCGTCCTCGATCAGCATCGCCAGGCGGGCCGATCGCGGGTGGAAATAGTACGCGCTGGTACCGTTGTTCTCCCACGGGTTCACGCCGTCGGGGAACGCATTGTTGTGGATCGAGATCAGCAGCTCGGCGCCCTGCGCCTCGGCATAGTTGGTGCGCTCGTAGAGGCCGACGGCGCTGTCGCTGGTGCGCGTCATGATCACCCGCGCGCCGGCGCGGGTCAGCAGCCGCTGGAGCGCGAGGCCCACGCCGAGATTGGCGTCGGCTTCGCGGAACCCCGTGGGCCCCGTCGCGCCGACGGGCGGATGGCCCGGGTCGATGGCGATCACGCGGCCGCGCAGGGGGCGCGAGCGGTTGATGGCGGGCGGCCGGCGGATCTCGAACAGCAGGTCGGTGCCCTGCCAGCGCGATCGGTAGCCCCAGACCGGCCCGCCGAGCTCGAAGGTCACGGTGACTTCGTCCTCACTGGCTTGCGCCCACGACATGCGCCGCACCAGGGGATCGGTGCCGCCGTACTGCAACCAGTCCAGGTCGGCGCGCGCGCCGTAGAAGCGCAGCGTGAGCGTTCCCTCGCCTTCTTCGACCTTGACCGGAATCCGCGCGGCCAGCGCGACGCGCGCGGTGACCGACGAGTCGCCCGGCGTCAGCCTGACGAGTGACACGCGGGTGAAGGGCGGCGGCGTGCCGGCGGGGAGCGTGGCCGCGACGTCACCGATGCCGGCCCACACCGACGTCGCCCGCGACAGGGCGAGGCGCACATGGTCGCCGGCGCGCCCGCTCACCGCGGCGACCGTGCCGTTGCGGAAGAACCACTCGAAGGTGCCCTCGGGCAGCGGCTTGCCGACGGCGGCGCCGTCGGTGTTGCCCGCGCGCGCGGTGTCGTCATCGAGCACCACCACGGGCCGCCGCGCGGGATCCATCAGCGCGAGCCGCAGCGGCAACCGCTCGCGCACCGTGTCGGCGCCGCGCACCGCGACGATCAGGGCCGCGAGCGAATCGGCGGACGGAGCCGGCGGCACCAGGACGATGCCCGGTTCCGGGAGCGGCGCGCCGAGCGCGGCGGCGGGAAAGACGCCCGAATAGCGCGCCGTCTCGGTCTCGACGCGCGCCGGCTGCCGGTCGAAGGGGCCGTAGGACGGAGTCTGAGGCACGAGGTCGGGGGCGAGCGGAACGACGACGCCACCCGGGAGGAGGAGCGACAGGGCGGCACCGGGCGCCGCGCGCAGGCTCACCCGGATCATCTCGCCCGGCTCGGCCCAGCGGTTTCCGGCCGGCGCGAGCGAGCCGCGATCAATCCAGAGTCCCTGGGGGGGAGCAAACCGGCGGGCCAGGCGCACGCGATGCTCGAGCGAGACGCTGTCGGCACCGGCGCGAGCCACGAGGTGATAGATCGCGATGGAATCACCGGCGGGCACCGGCAGATACGCGAGGAAGGCGCCGTTGGGCGCGACGACGACGGGCTGGCCGTCGATGGTCAGCGAGGCGTCGCCGCTCCCGGTCTGGCCGAAAATGAAGTTGCTGTCCCGGGTGGTGACTAGCGTGCCGCTGACCGGATAGACGACGCGAAGATCGAGCGGGCCCTGGACCTGGGGAATCACCGGCAGACGGACGGTTTGTGGGGTGCGGTGGGCGGGAGGGGCGCCCTGAGCCTCAAGGTGGGGGACGCGCACCCCGCACCCCACACACCACACCCCGAGTGTTACAATGAAAGAGCGCATCATGGCCAAAAGGTCACCAACTTGCGTTGTACCGTCAATTTAGCGCATTTTGACCGTCGCTCGAATCAACCCCTTTTCAGATATTAGTGGAGGCCGGCCAGTCTGTGACCGTCTGCGCCCATTGCGGGCGTCCCAACGACGAGGGATCCCGGTTCTGCATGGACTGCGGCAAGCCGATGACGGCGTCGGCGATGGCGGCCGCGACACCGGTCGGCGCGGGCCTCAGCCTGCCGCAGACGCGCGTCTACAGCACCCCGGCCGAAGGGGCCGGGGACATGCGGTGCCCGACCTGCGGCCATGCGATCGACAGTACCATGCCTTTTTGCGCCTTCTGCGGCGCCAAGCTCGGTGAGGCGCCCGTGGCAGCACCAGTGACAACCGCACCGCCCTGCCCGAAATGCGGCACGCCGATCGCGAGCGCGGATTTCAAGTTCTGCCCGAATTGCGCGACGGCCCTCAAGTCGGGTGCTCCCGCCGCGCCTCACGAGGCGACGGCGGTCTTCTCCGCCCAGCGCGCGGGCACGAAGCCGCCGGCCTCGCTGGTGCTGCTGGACGACGCCGGCACGCGCGGCGCGAAGCATCCGCTGACGGGTGAAGAGACGACGGTGGGACGCGCCGGCGCCGACATCACCTTCGCCGACGATCCGTACCTGTCGCCCATCCACGC
>JAYTEN010000099.1:0-9634 GCA_043735145.1 Gemmatimonadota bacterium
CGGCCGTCTCCGCCCTTCACCCAGACGGCATCCGGCGTGGTCTCGACGACGGCCCGCAAGAGGCTGAGACTGCGGCGCAGCGCGTCCTCGGTCAGAGCACGGCCCGCGCCCTCCGCGGTGCGCAGCCGCTCGGCGCGGCGCACGCCCAGTGCCAGCAGGAGCAGGCCGCCGATGCCGAAGACCGCGGGGACCACCGTGCCCTGCCACAGGGGCTCGGCCGTGAATTCGTCCACGACCTCCATCCACAGCGACAGCAGGACCATGATCAGGCCGACATTGAGCACCCGGATGTCGCGGCGCGCCAGCAGGGCCACGACGAGCACGCCGACGAAATTCGCGGTCTCCCGCACCACGTCGACCGCGTCGATCGGGTGCCGGTACTCCCAGCGGAACATGACGGCGTAGTAGACGACGATGAGCGCCGCGACCACGATCCCCGTGGCCCAGACGCCAAGGCCGAGGTTGTGAATGGAGGGCGGGTGATCCGCGTTGCCCGTCAGTGATTCCAGGGAAGACCGCACGCCACCAAAATGGGCCAGCGGCGCCCTTGCGCCAAGATGGAAGGCCCGGTGATATTGGACTTCGAACGATCGTTCGAACTTCTTCGAGGGGCACCGTTTGACGAATTACGACCATCGCAAGGAGCGCCTCCTCGGCGCCGCGGCCCGGGTTTTCGCGGCCAGCAGCTTCGCGGGCACGTCCATGCGCGACCTGTCGAAGGCGTCGACGATGAGCCTGGCGGGCATCTACTACTACTGCGAAGGGAAGGACGATCTTCTCTTCCAGATTCAGAAGGCGTGCTTCGAGAAGGTCACCGAGGGTGCCTGGTGCGTGGTGCGTGGTGCGTCGGGCCCGGAGGAAAAGCTGGCGGCGTTCATCAAGCATCATGTCGAGTACTTCGTGGCCCACATGAGCGAGATGAAGGTGCTCGCGCACGAGGCGCAGTCGCTATCGGGCGCGATGCTGGAAGAGATTACGCGGCTGAAGCGGGCGTACGTGGACCTGCTGGTGGACCTGCTGGCCGCGGTGGACGGCACCAACGGCGCCGAGCGCCGGCGCCGCCAGGTGGCGGCCTACACGCTGTTCGGCATGATGAACTGGATCTACACGTGGTACAACCCCGACGGCAGCATGGGGGCCGACGAGCTCGCGGAAACAATCACCAGGCTGTTCCTGAACGGCTATCAAGTGGAGGTGGAGGCACGATGACGGCGACCGCACCCGAAAAGACGACGACCGAGACGAAGACGCTGGTGGACTACTGGACCGACGGTGGCGTCGGGGTCATCCAGCTCAACGATCCCCCGGCCAATACCTACACCTACGAAATGAACCGGCAGATCGACGAGGCGATCCTCAAGGCGCGTTTCGACGATAGCGTGTACGTGATCGTGCTGCGCGGCGCGGGCAACAAGTTCTTCTCCGCCGGCGCGAACATCGCCATGCTCAACCGCGTGACGCCGAAGTTCAAGTACTACTTCTGCCTGCACGCCAACGAGATGCTGAGCCGCCTGGAGCAGACGCCCAAGCTGGTGATCGCGGCGCTCAACGGCCACTGCGTGGGCGGCGGCCTGGAGATCGCGATGGCGGCCGACATCCGCATCGCGCGCAAGGAAGCCGGCAAGATCGGCCTGCCCGAGGTGAACCTCGGCGTGTTGCCGGGCACCGGGGGCACGCAGCGCATGGCGCGCCTGCTGGGCAAGGCGAAGGCGATCGAGCTGATGGTGACGGGCAACCAGATGTCGTTCGACACCGCCAGGGAGCTCGGCCTGGTCAACGACGTGTGGGATTCGTCGCCTGACGAATTCTGGAACCAGATCCTCGTGTACGCGAAGCAGTTCTGCCCGCCCAACAAGGCGTCGATGGCCGTCGGGCACATCAAGCGCGCGGTGCAGTCGGGACTCGAGATGTCGTTCGAGAGCGGCCTCTCGCTGGAGCGGGAGCTGCAGTCGCTGCTGTTCAAGAGCGCCGACGCCAAGGAAGGCATCGCGGCGTATACGGAGAAGCGCATGGCCGTCTTCAAGGCTGAGTAGGAACGGAAATTCGTTGGGGCGACCCTCGTGGTCGCCCTCTCAAACGATCTCGGAGATTCATTTGCGTTCCGATTGCTACATCAACGGGCAGTGGGTGCCGGCCCAGTCGGGCCGGCGCTTCCCGGTCGAGAATCCCGCGAACGAAGCCATCCTGGCCGAGGTCGCGGCGGGTGACGCGGCCGATATCGACGCCGCGGTCAGGGCGGCGAAGGCCTGCTTCGAGAGCGACGCCTGGCGCCAGCTGAGCGCGCGCCAGCGCGGCCGCCTGCTGATGAAGGCCGCCGACCTGCTGGAATCGCGCCTCGCCGAGTTCGCCGAGCTGGAGACGCGGCAGAACGGCAAGCTGCTGTTCGAGTCGAAGATCGAGATCTCGATGAGCGCCGAGGTGCTGCGCTATTTCGGCGGCTGGGCCGACAAGATCACGGGCGATACCCTGCCCGTCTCCGGCAACTTCTTCACCTACACACTGAAGGAGCCGGTCGGCGTCGTGGGCGCCATCACGCCCTGGAATTTCCCGCTGAATCTCGCGGTGTGGAAGTTCGCCCCTGCCCTCGCGGCGGGGTGCACGGTGGTGAGCAAGCCGCCCACCGAAGCGCCGCTCACGATTCTCCTGTTTGCCGAGATCATCGAAGCCGCGGGCTTCCCCGCCGGCGCCTTCAACGTCGTCCCGGGCGGCGGGAGCACGGCGGGCACCGCGCTGGTCACGCACGCCGGCGTGGACAAGATCTCCTTCACCGGCTCGACTGCGGTCGGCATCGGCGTCATGAAGGCGGCAGCCGACGGCGTGAAGCGCGTGACGCTGGAGCTGGGCGGCAAGTCGCCTAACGTCATCTTCGCCGACGCCGACATCGCCTCGGCGATCAAGGGCGCGCAGAACGGCATCTTCTACAGCAAGGGCGAAGTCTGCGCGGCGGGCAGCCGGCTCGTCGTCGAGAAGAGCGTGCACGACCAGGTCGTCAGCGAGCTGGCCGCGCGCGCGAAGAAGCTGACCCACGGCGACCCGATGGACAAAGCCACGCGCCTGGGCGCGGTGGTGTCGAAGAAGCAGCAGGACACCGTGATGAGCTACATCGCCAAGGGGAAGGCCGAGGGCGCGACGCTCGTGGCCGGCGGCAATGCGGCACAGGTCAACGGCAAGGGGCATTACATCGAGGCGACGATCTTCGACGGCGTGACGCCGGAGATGACTATCGCGCGCGAGGAAATTTTCGGTCCGGTGCTCGCGGTGCAGACGTTCGAGGGCTTCGAGGAAGGCATCGCGCTCGCGAACCGGAGCATGTACGGCCTCGCGGCGGGGATCTGGACGAAGGACATCCAGAAGGCGCACCGGGCCGCGCGCGCCATCAAGGCCGGCACCGTGTGGATCAATACCTACAACTTCTATGATCCGGCCGCGCCGTTCGGCGGCTTCAAGGCCAGCGGATTCGGACGGGATCTCGGTGCCGAAGCCCTCGAGGGCTTCCTGGAGACGAAGACCGTATGGGTGAGTCTCTGACTTGGCGACTGGGCGACTAGGCGACTTGGCGACTCCAGTTATCGTGGATGCGGTACGCACGCCGATCGGACGGCACGGCGGGGCGTTGGCGTCGGTCAGGCCCGACGATCTCGCCGCGATCCCGATCCGCGCGCTCGTCGCCCGCACCGGGATCGACCCGGCCCGGATCGACGACGTGATCCTCGGCTGCGCCAACGGCGCCGGCGAGGACAACCGCAACGTCGCGCGGATGGCGGCGCTCCTGGCGGGACTCCCCTTCCGCGTGCCCGGCCAGACGGTGAACCGGCTCTGCGGCTCGGGTCTCCAGGCGGTGGCGAGCGCGGCACAGGCGATCCGCGCGGGCGAAGGCGACTGCTTCATCGCCGGCGGCGTCGAATCGATGACCCGCGCCCCGATCGTGATGCTGAAGAGCGGTGCGGCGTGGGGGCGCGGCGCGCCGGACGTCGCCGACTCGGTGCTGGGCTGGCGGTTCGTCAACCCGGCGATGTCCCCCGACTGGACCATGTCGCTGGGCGCCACCGCCGACAATGTCGCCATGGAATTCGAGGTGGACCGCATCGACCAGGATCACTTCGCGCTCCAGAGCCAGCAACGCGCGGTGGCGGCGATGAACGACGGATCGTTTGCCTCCGAGCTGGTGCCCGTCACGGTGCGGGACGGCCAGGCGGAGCGGGTAGTGGACCGCGACGAGCATCCCCGCCCCGACGCGACCCTGGAACGCCTGACGAAGCTCAAGCCGGCGTTCGCCCGCAACCCGGGCGACATCGCCACGGCGACGGCGGGCAACAGCTCGGGACTGAACGACGGCGCCGCGGCGCTGCTGGTGATGAGCGCCGACGCGGCACAGGCACGCGGGCTCACGCCGATGGCGCGGATCGTCGCCAGTGCCGTGGAAGGGGTCGAGCCCTGGCGCATGGGCATCGGCCCGGTGCCGGCGACGCGGAAGGCCCTTGCCCGGGCCGGCCTCACGGCCGGCGACATCGACCTGGTGGAGCTCAACGAGGCGTTCGCGTCGCAGGCGCTGGCGTGCATCCGCGAGCTGGGCTTCGACGAGTCCCGGGTGAACGTGCACGGCGGCGGCATCGCCCTCGGCCACCCGTTAGGCGCTTCGGGCGCGCGCATCCTGACGACGCTGGTGCATGCGATGCGGCGGCGCGAAGCCCGCTACGGCCTCGCCACGATGTGCATCGGGGTCGGCCAGGGCATCGCCATGATCGTGGAGCGGGTGTCGTGAGTCGTGAGTCGTACGCAACGGTTGCCGTCGCGATCGCCGATGGCGTGGGAACCGTCACGCTGAACCGGCCCGAGCGGCTCAACGCGCTGACCATCGAGATGTGCGGCGAGCTGGAGCGCGCGCTGGCCATGCTGGCCAGGGACGAGCAGGTGCGCTGCATCGTGCTCACCGGCGCGGGACGCGCCTTCTGCGCCGGCGCCGACCTCGGCGTGCTCCAGGACCTGCTCGACCGGAAGGACAAGGAGGTCGGCGCGCGCATCGTGGACGGCTGCCGCGCGATCTACCGGGTGATGCGCGCGGCGGCGCAGCCGGTGCTGTGCGTCCTGAACGGCGCGGCCGCGGGCGGCGGCGCCAACCTCGCCCTCGCGTGTGACCTGCGTCTCGCCTCCGACGCCGCCAGCATCGGCCAGGTGTTCGGCACGCTCGGCCTGCACCCCGACTGGGGCGGCTCGTTCTTCCTGCCGCGCCTGGTGGGCCCCGCCCGGGCGCTCGAGATCTTCCTCGACGCCGAGATGATGCCGGCGCCCAGGCTGCTGGCGCTCGGCCTCGTGAACCGCGTCGCCCCCGCCGCCGAGCTGACGGCCACGGCGGCGCAGTGGGCGCAGCGCATCGCCGCGGCGCCGCCGCTCGCGGTGCGGCAGCTGAAGCAGAACGTCTACCGGAGCGAGACGTCGTCGCTCGACCAGATGCTGACCCGCGAACTGGAGGCGCAGCTCGCCTGCTTTGCCTCCGCCGATTTTGCCGAGGGGCTCGCCGCCTTCAAGGGCAAGCGCGCTCCCACCTTCACCGGCCGCTGAGGAGTTCCGACCATGCTGAAAGTCCACACCTTCGACGAGTGGATCGACCTGTTCAAGTCGTGGCAGACCGACATCGGCCTCACCGCCGACGAGCTGCGCGCCTTCAAGTTCGATATCAAGTTCGGCGAGCCCGAAGTCCCGACCATCGAGTTCGGTCACTACAAGGGCCAGAACAAGTGGCCGACCGTGATGCACATCCCCGACCAGCGCATCCGTGACGCGCTGCTCAACCTCATCGTCTACCAGGGCGACACCGAGTTCGCCTCGGTCGAGCAGCAGCGCGCGCTGCTGGAGAATTCGCCCAGCAGCTACGACCTGCTCTCCATCATGCGGGTGATGTGCGAGGAGATGCGGCACGGCTGGCAGATGGCGTACCTGCTGGTCGCGCACTTCGGCGACGAAGGGAAGCGCGAGGCCCAGAAGCTGCTCGAGCGCCGCGCGAGCGAAGGCAAGCGCCTCCTGGGCTCCTTCAACGAGCGCGTGGACAACTGGCTCGACTTCTTTACCTACACGCAGTTCATCGACCGGGACGGCAAGTTCCAGCTCAAGATGCTGAGCACGTCGTCGTTCGAGCCGCTGGCCCGCAGCATGGGCCCGATGCTCAAGGAAGAGTCCTACCACCTCGGCACCGGCAACAACGGCCTGCTGCGCATCCTCAAGGCCGGCCGCATCCCGCCCGAGACGGTGCAGAAGTTCTTCAACAAGTGGGTGCCGACGGCGTTCGACCTGTTCGGGACCGACAACTCCTCGAGCGCCCACTGGGCCTACGAGTGGGGCCTCAAGGGCCGCTTCGATGAGCGCGAGAACGAGCACGGCGTGGACAAGGCGAAGCTCAACGAGGCGAGCCGCACCCTGTACCGCGACGAGATCGTGCGCCTGGTCGAGCGGCTCAACCTGCTGATCCCCGACCACGACCGCTGGCTCCAGGTGCCGTCGCTGAAGTTCAACCGGCGCATCGGCATGTACGGGCAGCAGAAGTGGAACGTCGAGGGCACCGAGCAGTTCACCAACGGCAAGTACGACGCCTACCTCACGAGCGTGCTGCCGCAGCCCGACGATTACTTCGCCCTGCGCGCGCTGATGAAGGAGAACGACTGGATCACGCCCAAGAAAGCCGACACGCCGGACACCGCCTGAACCGGCCGCTCGCCATCGCGCATCGCGGCGCATCGGGCCGCGAGGTGGAGAACAGCCTCGCGGCCTTTCGCGCGGCGGGGCGCATGCACGCCGACGCCGTCGAATTCGACGTGCACTCCACCCGGGACGGCACCATCGTCGTGCACCACGACGAGGACATCGCCGGCCTGACGATCGCCGGCTCCACCTTCGACGAGCTGCGCGCGGTAAAGCTCGCCAACGGCGAGCCCCTCGCGACCCTCGCCGAGGCGCTGGACGTCATCCATCCCATGACGGCGCTAGTGGAAGTGAAGGGGCTCGCCGCGGCCTTCGATGACGCGCTCTTCGCGGCCTTCGACGGCTCGCCGGCCCCCGACCGCGTCGCGGTCCATGCTTTCGATCACCGCATCGTCAGGCGCCTGGGCGGCAAGCGGCACGACCTCGCGCGCGGCGTCCTCTCGGCCTCCTACCCCATCGATGTTACCCGCATGATGCGCGACGCCGGGGCGTCCGCACTGTGGCAGCAAGCGGCGCTGGTGGACGAGGCGCTGGTGAAGCAGGTCCACCAGGCCGGCGGCGTGGTGTACGCCTGGACGGTGGATGATCCGCAGGCGATGCGCCGGCTCCTCGCCATGGGGGTGGATGGCCTCTGCTCCAACCATCCCGATCGGGCCCGGCAGGCGGTAGATTCCCCCGCCTTGTGACCGACATCAGGATCGTGACCGTCATCGGCGCCGGGACCATGGGCCACGGCATCGCGCAGGTCTGCGCCCAGGCCGGCTGCACCGTGCGCCTGGCGGACGCCGTCGGCGGCGCCGCGGACCGCGGCATCGAGAAGGTGCGCGCCAACCTCGCCGGTGCGGTCGAGCGCGGCAAGCTGACGGCCGAGGCGCGCGAGGAGATCATGGCCCGCATCACCGCCCACGACGACCCGATCCAGGCGGCCCGCGGCACCGATCTCGTCATCGAGGCGATTCCCGAGAAACTGTCGCTCAAGCAGGGCCTCTTCCGGGCGCTCGACCCGATCGTGCCCTCGCACGCCATCCTGGCCACCAACACCAGCTCGCTGTCGGTCGCCACCATCTCCCTCGCCGCCACCACGCCGGGCCGCGTCATCGGCATGCACTTCTTCAACCCCGTCCACCTGATGAAGCTGGTCGAGGTCGTCGTGCACGACGGCACCTCCGCGCCGGCCCGCGAGCGCGTGCTCGCGCTGGTACGCGCGATGGGCAAGGAGCCCATCATCGTGAAGGACTCCCCCGGCTTCGCCAGCTCGCGCCTCGGCATCGCCCTGGGACTCGAGGCGATGCGGATGCTCGAGGCCGGCGTCGCGTCGGCCGAGGACATCGACACGGCGATGACACTGGGCTACAACCATCCGATGGGGCCGCTGCGCCTCACCGACCTCGTGGGCCTCGACGTGCGCCTCGCGATCGCGCAGTACCTGGAGCAGACCCTGGGCTCGCCCGTCTTCCGGGCGCCGAAGATCCTCGAGCGCCTGGTGGCGGAAGGCAAGCTGGGAAAGAAGTCCGGGCAGGGGTTCTACACCTGGGCTGATAGCTGAAGGCTCAACGCTGAAGGTTGATGTCCCGCGGGACCGCAGTGGAGCACGCATGACCGACATTCACGTTCACACCGAAGTCCAGGGCGCCGTCGCGGTCGTGACCATCAACCGTCCCGACAAGCGCAACGCGCTCGATACGACGACCCGCCGCGCGCTGCTCGACGCCTTCGCGGCGCTGCGCGGCGACAACGCGGTGCGCGTGGTGGTGCTCACCGGCTCGGGCAAGGCGTTCGTGTCGGGCACCGACGTGCGCGAGTTCGTGGGCAAGAGCCCGGTGGACATCCTCCACGGCCTCATTCACGAGCCGGCGATCATCGACGTCGTGGACCAGTTCCCCAAGCCGGTCATCGCGTCCATCAACGGCTATTGCCTCGGCTCGGGCAACGAGCTGGCGATGGCGTGCGACATCCGCATCGCGAGCGAGGAAGCGAAGTTCGGGCAGCCCGAAGTCAACCTCGGCATGATGCCCGGGGGCGGCGCCACCCAGCGCCTGCCCCGCATGGTCGGCATGGGGAAGGCGCTGCTGATGATGTATACCGGCCAGATTCTCGACTCGAGCGAGGCGCTGCGGGTGGGCCTCGTCGATTTCGTGGTACCCGACCAGCAGCTGCGCGCCCGGACCATGGTGCTGGCCGAGGTCATCGCCACGAAGAGTCCCGTCGCGCTGGCCATGATCAAGGAGGCGACGCGCGCCAGCGTGCGCGCGCCGCTCGACGACGGCATCCGCCACGAGCAGAGCCTGGCGAGCGTGATCTTCGCGTCGAAGGACATGCAGGAAGGCCTCAAGGCGTTCCTTGAGAAGCGCCAGCCGCGGTTCACGGGGGAATGAACGGCGGTACGGCGGTACGGCGCGACAGCGCGTTCAAATTCATCGCAAGGCACTAGAACCGCATGACTGAGATGCCCGGCATCACCGACGTGCACGTGCACATCCAGCCCTGGAAGCAGATGAAGCCCGCCGTCATGGAGGCGATGCGCAAAGGCAAGGAAGACCACTGGGACTTCCTCATCGCCCTGATGGAAGACCCGAAGCTGCTCCTCGATATCATGGACAAATCGGGCATCTGGCGCATCGGGATGGTGAACTACCCCAGCCCCGACCTGATGGGCTTCACCCTCGACACCAACGAGTTCGCCGCCCGTTATGCCCAGGCCGCCCCCGAGCGGCTGATGCCGTACGGTGGCGTGCACCCGCGCTTCCAGGGCGACATCGAGGGCCACGTCGACGAGCTGGTGGACATGGGGATCCGGTGCGTGAAGATCCACCCCTCGCACCAGCTCTTTCCGGCCAACGCCCACACGATGGGCCTCGAGACCCTGGGCGCGCTCTACCGCCGCTGCGAGGAGCGCGGCCTGCCGGTCATGATCCACACCGGCACCAGCATCTTCCCCGGC
>JAYTEN010000100.1:0-12949 GCA_043735145.1 Gemmatimonadota bacterium
GATGCCATCCCGCCGCTCGCCGCCATGCCGCTGCGCGACAAGGTCGCCCAGCTGGTGATGCCCTGGTTCAGCGGCGAGTACTGGGCCGCCGACAACGAGCAGATGGTCCTCGCGATGCGGCTGGTGCAGGACGAGCACGTCGGCGGCTTCATCGTCGGCCTCGGCGGCTCGCCGTATGACCTGGCCGCGCGCTTCAACGCCCTCCAGCGCGCCTCGACGCTGCCGCTCTTCATCGCCGCCGACCTCGAGTCTGGGCCGTCGATGCGGATCCGGCTCGCCACCGCCTTCCCCGGCAATATGGCCGTGGGCGCCACGGGCCGCGAGGAGGACGCGTACCTCATCGGCTCGATCGTGGCGCGCGAAGGCCGGGCCGTCGGCATCAACTTCGTCTTCGCGCCCGTCGTGGACGTCAACAACAATCCCGCCAACCCCATCATCAACGTCCGGTCGTACGGCGAAGATCCGGCGCGCGTCGGCGCGCTGGGCCAGGCATTCATCCGCGGGCTGCGCGAGCACGGGATGCTCGCGACCGCGAAGCACTTTCCGGGCCACGGCGACACCGGCACCGACACGCACATCGCGCTGCCCGTCATCACGGCGAGCCGCGCGCGGCTCGACTCGGTCGAGCTGGTGCCGTTCCGGATGGCGGTCGAGGCGGGGGTGGACGCGGTGATGAGCGCGCACGTCGCGATGCCGGCCATCACCGGCGCGAACGACGTCCCTTCGACGATGTCGCCCGCGGTGCTCGACACGCTGCTGCGGCGGGACCTGCACTTCGGCGGGCTCGTGGTCACCGACGCCCTCGACATGGGCGCCATTGTCGCGCGGTACGGCCCCGCGCAGGCCGCGGTGCAGGCACTGCGCGCCGGCGCCGACATGCTGCTGATGCCGACCGACGTGCACGCCGCCATCGACGCCGTGGTCGCGGCGGTGGAGCATGGCGACATCACCGAGGCGCGCCTGGACAGCAGCGTCGCGCGGGTGTTCACGGCCAAGGCGCGCACCGGCATCTTCCGGACCCGGCTGGTGGAGATGAACGCCATCCCGTACGTCGTGGGCGTGCGCGCCCATACCGACGCGGCGCTCGCTATCGCGCAGCGGTCGATGGTCTTGGTGAAGGACTCGCTCGCCGCGCTGCCGCTGACCGGCAACCGGCGCCGCCGGGCGCTGGTGATCGCCTACGCGGATGAAAGCAACGGCAGCGTGGGCGCGGTGCTCACGGCGGCGCTGCACGCCGGTGGGATCGAGCGCGCCGCGCGCTTCCGCCTCTGGCCCTCCTCCGGCCCCGCCAGCTACGACTCGGCACGCGCGCAGGCGCGCGCCACGCAGGCGTCCGGGGGCACGGTGATCTTCGCGATTGCGGCGCGCCCGGTGGACCGGAAGCCCGACGCCGTCAACATGCCCGATTCGATGGCGGCGCTGGTGAATGGGCTGGCGCGCGATGGCGTGGGGGCCCTGACCATTGCGTTAGGCAGCCCGTACCTGCTCGCGCAGGTCCCGGCGACGCCCGGATATCTTGCGGCGTGGAGCGACGCCGACGCCTCGGAGCGCGCAGCGGCCCAGGCCATTCTCGGCTTCGCCGACATCAACGGCAGGCTGCCGGTGTCGCTGCCGCCGTATGCGCCGCTGGGTGCCGGACTGATTCGCGCGCGCGTGGCGGGGACGCCATGACGGCGCGGGACTGGGGGACCGGGGGATGGGGGGATGGGAGCTGACATGCACGGCCTGCTTCTGGGAGCGCTGATGGCGATGGCTCAGGATACCACGTGGGCGCCGATGGCGCGGATTCTCGACGACGCCGTCGCGCGCCACGCCTTTCCCGGCGCGGTAGTCGTGATCGGCCGGCACGACACGATCCTGTACGAGCGCGCCTTCGGCTATCTCGACTACGAGAACAACCAGGCCGCCACGCCGCGGACGATCTACGACATCGCGTCGCTGACGAAGGTCGTCGGCCTCACGACGGCGATGATGCAGCTGGTGCACGAGGGGCGCGTCGACCTCGACGCCACGGCCCGGCACTACGTGCCGGCCTTTCACGACAGCACCGTCACGGTGCGGCAGCTGCTGACGCACAGCTCGGGGCTGCCGGCCTTCAAGCAGTGGTGGCCGCGGGTACACTCGCGGGCCGACATGTTCGCGCTAGTGAATGCCGAGCCACTGGAACAGGCGCCCGGGACGAAGATGGTCTATTCGGATATCGGCGCGATGGTCATGACGCAGATCGTCGAGCACGTCTCGGGGCAGCGCCTTGACGAGTACCTCCGGAAACACCTGTTCCGCCCGCTGCACATGCGCGACACGCGGTACCTGCCGCCGCGCAGCTGGATCAACCGCATCGCGCCGACGGAGATGGACACCACCTGGCGGCACCGCATGGTGCGCGGCGAGGTGCACGACGAGAACGCGGCGAGCATGGGCGGCATCTCCGGCCATGCGGGGTTGTTCTCGACGGGGCCGGATCTGGCCCGGTTCGCGCAGATGATGTTGCGCGGCGGACAGGCGGACGGGCGGACCGGCGGGCGGGAGCACGAGGTTGTCCGCCCACTCGCCCACCCGCCCACCCGCCTGGTCGATTCCGCAACGATCGCGATGTTCACCCGTGTGCAGCAGCCCGCCGTGTCATCCCGAGCGTTAGGCTGGGACACTCCCAGCGGTCAGTCGAGCGCGGGCGATAAATTGTCGCGCCGGTCGTTCGGGCATACCGGGTTCACGGGGACAAGCATGTGGATGGACCCGGACAATGACCTCTTCGTGATCCTGCTGACCAACCGCGTGCATCCCGCGCGCGAGAACACGCTGGTCTTCCAGGTAAGGCGTGCCGTTGCGGACGCGGCGGTGGAGATCACGTCCCGACGCTGAACGTCGCGTAATTCTGTACCGCGTTGCGTCGGCCGGGTGCGGTGATCGCCGTGAAGTTCGCTATCGTGGCGGCATGATCATGCGTCCCGATACCCAGAAAGAGCTTGACATGTTAGCAACATGTGACGATACTAATCACATGTCAATCATGATCCAGCTCCGCAATGTCCCCGATCCCCTGCACCGCCGGCTCAAGGCCCGCGCGGCCCTGGAGGGGATGTCCCTCTCCGATTACCTCATCGCCGAGCTGCGCCGCTTCGCCGAGCGGCCGACGATGGCCGAGCTGCTTGCTCGCCTCGAAACGCACGAGCCGGTCAAGCTCGACGTCAGCGCTGCGGACCTGATCCGCGCCGAGCGCGATGCCCGATGATTGTTCTGGACGCTTCAGTGGTGCTGGAGCTCCTGCTGCGTACGACTCTGGGCAAGTCTGTTGCCGACCGGCTATTCGCCGACCAGCTCACCCTGCACGCTCCGCACCTGATGGATGTCGAGGTGACCTCGGTGTTCCGGCGCCTGAATGCGAATGGCGCGCTTGAAGACCGCCGCGGCCGCGAAGGGCTCCGCGCCCTGACCGACATGGCGATTCACCGCTATCCCCATGAGTTCCTGCTGCCCCGTATCTGGGAGCTGCGAGGCAACCTGACAGCGTACGATGCCGCATACGTCGCGCTGGCGGAGACGCTCCAGGCGCCGCTGCTGACCTGCGACCGGCGGCTGGCACGGTCTTCCGGACATCGCGCACAGATCGACGTGCTGCACGCCTGACCGTTGCCCAGCCGCGGCTGATCCGATATATTTCATAGCTGAAGCACCCTTCATGGAGCGATGATGAGCACGACGCACGAGACGAATGTCCAGGTCAACCTCACGCCCACGGCTATCGCCAAGGTGCGCGAATTCATCGCCGCGGAGCAGATGCCCGCCGATACGGTGGGCTTACGGCTGGGCGTGATGCCGGGCGGCTGCTCGGGGTTCAAGTACGAGATGAGCATCGATGAGGCGCCGGCGAGTGACGACATGGTGCTCGACTACGAGGGCGTCCGCCTCTTCGTGGACACCTTCAGCGCGCAGTATCTGAACGGCATCCAGATCGATTACGTCGCGACGATGCAGTCGGCGGGCTTCACCTTCGAGAATCCCAACGCGTCGGGCGGCTGCGGCTGCGGGACGTCGTTCTCCGTTTGACCGGCGTGAGGAGGGCAAGTCGCCAAGTCGCCAAGTCGCCAGGATAAAGGGCCCCGATGTCGGGGCCCTATCCTTTTCATCCCTGAGCCAATCAACGCGCGAGTCGCAGGCCGGCTCCCAGAATGACCCCACTCACATTCTCCGGGCGGTCCGACCCGCTGCCGCTCACCTGGAACACCTCGGCGCGATAGCCGAGCATAACGAGCAGCGGCAGGTGCCTCGGGTGGTACTCCAGTGCCGTGACCACTTCGTGCCCCGAGATCTTCGCGCCCGGCACGCCCTGACCCGCCAGGTAGACGCCCGCCGAGAGTCGCGCGAAGAATCCCGAGTCGCCGATATCGATCACCGACGCGGCGCCGGCGCGCACGAAGGAATACACCGTCGTTCCGAGTGGGCCACCGATCGCGCGGCGCACGTAGCCACCCTCCAGCGCCACGATGCGCGGACCCAGCTGGACCCGGGCCTCGCCTACGGTCAACGGACCGCCACCCGAGCCCCCGCCGCTCGCGCTGAGGTCGCCGTTGAGCAGCCGCACGGCGACCCCGAAGGTCTTCGCCCGAAGCCCGATCTCGCCGCCCTTCAGCGTGCCCGACGCTTCGCCCACCGTGGTCGGGTCGAGCGCCGCGTTCCTTTTCGTCGGCATGCCGAAGAGCACGGCGCGCAGCTCGATCTTCGCGGCCTGCGCCTGGAGCGGCGCCGCGGCCAGCGTGAGGCCGAAGATCACGATCAGACGCCGCATCATCGTGCCTCTCCCAGCGTGATGGTCACGCGATGCGCGGCGATCCGGCGGCGGTTCTCCGCGCCGACTTGCTGGACCGATTCGGCGAACGCCGAGCGCAGCCGCGCGTTGGCGGCAACGTTTTCGGGCAGATGGCGCCCCTTGTCCAGCAGTCCGCCGATCACCGCGCCGAGCGCCATCCCGCCGCCCAGCAGAAACGCGCGGCTGTCGGCGCTCGCGGACGCCAGCGGCTCCGGACCGCGAATGATCGACGCGGCCACGGCACCGCCTCCGAGCAGCAGGCCAGCGAGAATGCCGCGGGCGCGCGCCGGCGGCGCGATCTCGGGACGGATCTGCGTCGAGTCGAGCGCCCCCGGGGCCGGCACCAGCACGAGCGACAATCCCGCCACGGTCATCGGGTATCGCAACGTCACCGCATCAGCGGACGCCGTGTCACGCGCGACCACTTCGACCACGAAGCTGCCCGGCTCGAACGGCCGGTCGCCGGAAAAGCCCTTGAGCCGCAGCGACGCATGCTCGGCGGGACCGGCCGAATCGGAGAAGAGCGAAGCGCTCCGGTTCGCGGGCATGACGGCCAGGGTGAATCGCGCGGGCCGCGTCGCGAACACCTCGATCTGCGCCTCACCGGCGGGCCCCGTGATCGCGTACTCGGATTGCAGCCGCGCGGCGGACGCGAACGTGTGCTGCCGCGCGCTCGCGAAAAGCGTATCCAGTCCCGCCCAGGTGATGTCCTGGCGCAGCCGCATCATCGACGGATCGGCGCGGACGATCTCCTGCAGGTAGACCATCGCCGTCTCAGGGCGCTGCGCGCCTCCACCGGCAGGGTCCGGATATGCCGCCGCCGCGCGCACGCCGAAGGCATCGATGCGCTGGTCGTGGGTGAGGCGGTCGCCGAACGCGACCAGGAGCGTGTTCGCGAGCGAGTCCGCCTCCGCGTAGTGCAGGTCGTTCAGCGCCACGCGAGCGCGCAGCATCAGGTCCACGATGGGAGAGCTTTGCGCCCGCGCTATCGAGGGCGCGCCCAGCGCGACGCAAAGAAGCATGGTCGAAACACGGCGCATCAGTTCCTCCTCATGGACAGCGCGGCGCGCGGTAACCGAGACGGATCGTCTCGCCGCCACGCACCGTGACCGTCGTATCCCACGCGGTGCACCCTTCGGCGTTGATGCCGAGGCGCACCGGTCCCGACTTGAGTTTCAGCTGGACCAGGTTGCTGATCACGCCGCGCGCGGCGCCGCCGACGTAGTAGACCGCCGATGATGCGCGCGTCCCGAACACCACGATGCCGCTGTCGGGGACGGCCGGCGTCACCACGGCGGCGGCGCGCTGCGCTCGCGCGATGGAGTCGTTGCGGGCCCGGTCAATGGAGTCCGCGTGGGCGCGAGCGATGGAATCGCCGCGCGCCCTCGCGATCGAATCGGCTCGCTGGCGCTGCTGGTTGACACGTGGAGGCGTGACGACGGGCTGATGAATTGCCGGCGTCCGCGTGCTGCCGGAGACAGGTGACTGCCACCTCGCCGCTGGCGCCGCGCTGTCGCCCGCAGGCGCCGCCGAGTCCTTCGGCAGACCGAGCGACGTCGGAGAGGCAGTTCGTGCCCGCGTCGACTCGGCGGAAGTGGTACCGGCGGCCAGGTCGGACCCGCGTCCGTGGCGGAGTTTAGCGATCGCGACGCCTCCGACTGCGCCGATCGCCCCCAGCATGACGAGTCCCAGTGCTGCCACGCCGGGCCGTTTGAGGATCCGCTGCGAAAGCCGGAGCTTCGCGGCTACCGAAGGCCGCGGCGGCGTGCGCGCGGGCGGGACGGTGCGCGAGCGCCGGCCAGCCGGGACCGGACTCATCGGCACACTCATCCGCGGCTGGAGGGCCGCGCCGCTGCGCGCGAGGGTGAGCATCTGAGTGCGCACCGGATCGTCGTGCGCGAGTGCCGGGGCCGCGATCGCGCTCACGACTTCGTCGCACGTCGCGAACCGGTCTCCGGGCTCCTTCGCGAGCATTCGGAGGATGGCCGCTTCGAGGGCCGGCGGGCAATCAGAGCGGTGGCCGATGATCGGATCCGGAGCGCCGAAGAAGTGGCCGCTCATCACTTCCATCATCGACGGACCGTTGAACGGCGTGCGGCCCGTCAGCATTTCGTACGCCATGATGCCGAGCGAGTACTGGTCGGAGGCGCCCGTCACGTTCTTGCCCGAGCACTGCTCCGGGCTCATGTAGTACGGCGTGCCGATGGCGGCGCCGGTGGACGTCAGCGCCTTCGCGTCCTGCACTTTGGCGATGCCGAAGTCGGTGACGACGGCCCAGCCTTCCTCATCGAGCATAACGTTGGCGGGCTTGATGTCGCGGTGGACGACGTTGCGGCGGTGCGCGTGCGCGAGCGCGCCCGCCACCTGCGTGAGGATCGTCTGCACCATCTTCAGCGGCAGCGGCCCCAGCTCGCTGATGATCGAATCGAGCCCGCGGCCTTCGACGAACTTCATGACGAAGTAGAGCATCCCGTCCACGTCCTTCACGGCGTGGATGGGGATGATGTGCGGGTGGCTCAGCGCGCCGGCGGTGCGCGCCTCGCGCTTGAAGCGCTCGACCATCTCGTCGCCGGAGAGCAGCTCGGGCAGCATCACCTTGATGGCGACCTTGCGGTCGAGGGCGATGTCGTGCGCGAGGTAGACCACGGCCATGCCGCCACGGCCGAGCTCGCTGTAGATGTCGTAGTCTCCGAGCGTCGCCGCGCGAAGGCTGTCGAGGAGCGGATCCGACTGGAGCGCGTTCGTCATGGCGTGATGTTGAAGGGCGCGCTCAGGAAGGTTCCGGTAACACCGGACACAGTGGTGGTCGCCCGGAGCGAATACGCGCTGGCAACCGCCGATAGCGTGAGGTTGGAGAAGGTGGCGATACCGCCCGCCAGGGTCGCTGTCTTTGCCCCACCGAGCGTTGCGCCCCCGGGATTGCTCGACAGCGCGAGCGTCACCGTGCCGGCAGCGCTTGTCACCAGGTTGCCGTGGTCGTCGCGAACTTCCACGGTCACCGCGGGCGAGATGGTTGTATTCACCTGCGTGGCGCCCGGCTGGACCCCGAATGCCAACTGGACCGGACTGCCCGTTACTACGTTGAAGCTTGGCGTAATCACCGACGTGAGTCCGGGCGCAGACGCGACCACGGTGTAGCCTGTTCCAGTCTTGTCGATCTGCACCTGAGTGAAGTCGAATCCATATCCGCTGATCGAGGAGGCACGCACCATGGACGTGACCCCTGATATGACACCACCGGACGGATTCGCCCCGATCGATAGCGTCACGACTTCTCCGTGGTCCCCGGCGTCGTTGCCTAGCGAGTCGAGTATCGTGACCAGCACCGTAAAGGGCGCGTTTGCCTGCACGATGTTGAATCCGAGTCCCGACTGGGGGTAGTAGAGCGAGTACAGGCTCAGCTGGCTCGCCGGCGCGGCTGTGACGGTGAAGAGGGGCGAGAGCCCGGTCGCGAGGCCTGGTGCGGTGGCTTCAAGCAGTTGAGTGGGCGTACTGCGAGGGCGCACCCCGGTGAACGAGGCAACGCCGTTCACGGCCGCGGCACTGAGGTTGCCCGCCAGGGCCGGGCGATACTGCGGTGAAAGGAAGGGATCCAGGACAGTCGGGTTGCCGCCGTTCAGGAACATGGCATCGAGCGTGATCGTGTTCGAAGCGGTCGGCACCGTGTTGCCCTGCGCATCCTGTACCGCGACCTGAATCGTCCCCGGCATGACAAGCCCCGCCACGACGGAGGGAGGCGTGGTCAGGAAGCCGAGTTTCGCAGCCGACCCGGGATTGATGACAAAGCTGTTGCTGGATGCCGAGGTCAGCCCGCCAGTTGCAGCGCGTACCGTATAGGTCCCCGTCTTCGGGATCGTGATCGTGCTGAACGTAGCGACACCATTGGTGGCCGCGATGGAGACGGTCCCGCCGATCGTGCCTCCCGCCGGTCCGGAAGCAATCGTCAAGATGATCGTCCCAGTGAAGCTCGTGACCACCTGACTGGAGCTGTTCACCGCGGTTACCTGGATACCCGGGGAGACAACAGACCCGGACGTGGTCGTGCCCGGCTGTTGCTGGAAGGCCAGCCGGACGGCCTGCCCCGCGACCACGATATTGAACGTGGTGCTGATGGCTGATGTGAGCGACGACGTCGAGGCGCTGAGAGTATATCCGGCTCCGGCAGCGCTGACGCTGATACCAGTGAAGGTTGCCACTCCCGCTACGGCGTTGACAGTGACCTGGCCCCCCAGAGTCGCGAGCCCGGGGTTGGCACCGAACGTGAGCGTGATCGACGCGGTGGAGTTGGTGACAGTATTTCCCGAGATATCCTGCACCGCGACCTGAATGTCCGGACTCAGGGCGACGCCGGCATCGGCGTTGGACGGCTGAATTACGAAGGCTAGCTTGTTGGCAGGCCCGAAGGCGTTGATGTCGAATGCCGAACTGGTCGCACCTGTGACCCCTGTCGCCGCCGCGCTCAGAGTGTATCCGAGTCCGGCGTCATCGATCGTCAGGTTGCTGAATGTCGCGATGCCGGCAGAGAGATTCCGCACGAGTGTGCCACCGAGCGCTCCCGCCGCCGGATTGTTGCCGATCGCCAGCGTGACCGGATTGCTTGCGGCGGTCGATCTATTCCCGGCTGCGTCCCGGCCCTCGATCACCACGTTCGCCATGACGCCGTTGCGTATGGTGGTTACCGGCGGCGTGGTGAAGAAGAGCGCCGTTACCGGGCCGATGGCGTTGAATGCGCTCGAGGTGTCCGACACCAGGCTGGTCGCCGATGCCAGAAGCGTGAGTGCCTGACCCGCCTTGTCGATCGTCAGCGTCGAGAAGGTCGCGACGCCGTTTACCGCATTCACGGTCGGTGTGCCGCCCAGAAGGGCGCCGACCGGATTGTTGAGCAGCGACAGCGTGACCGGCGTTGTAGCGCCCGTCACGGCATTGCCGCCGGCGTCGCGCACGGTGACGACGACCGCGCTCATGATCGCTCCGACAGCAACGTTCGCCGGCTGGGTGGTGATATCGAGTACCGCCGGCGCACCGGCGGTCACGTTGAACGCACCGCTCGTCGCGCCCGTCAAGCCGGTCGCGGCCGCATTCAGGGTATAGCCGCTGGCAATCTTGTTGAGGGTGAGACTGCTGAACGTCGACACGCCCGCAACGGCCGCGGCCTGGGCCGTCCCGCCGAGCGTTGATGCGCCGGGGTTGCTTCCGATCGTCACCGTGATCGTATTCGTCGCCGTCGTCACGACGTTGTCCTGCGCATCGGTGATACTGACCTGCACCGAAGGTGCAATGACCGCACCGGCGGAGATCGCCGTAGGCTGCACCGCGAAGAGCAGCTTCGAGGCAGGGCCCGTTGAGATGGCGAAGACCCCGCTGGTGGCGGATGTCAGCGATGAGGCGCTCGCAACCAACGTGTAGCCCGCGCCGGTGCGATTGACCTTCACGTTGCTGAACGTGGCGACGCCATTGGCGGTATTGGCCGTCAGCGTCCCCGAGAGCGTGCCTCCATTCGGATTCGCCCCGAACGCCAGCGTGACCGCG
Source organism: Gemmatimonadota bacterium (assembly GCA_043735145.1). Lineage (GTDB taxonomy): Bacteria > Gemmatimonadota > Gemmatimonadetes > Gemmatimonadales > JACORV01 > DASXPG01. The sequence continues at coordinate 10,337 of JAYTEN010000100.1, forward strand.
AAGACCGGTGACGGAACGGTTGTCCCTGCACTGTCTACTACCTTGACCGTTATGGCAGGAGCGACGGCGACTCCCGCCCCCGTGGTGCTCGGGCCTGTCACGAAGACCAGTGTCCTTGGAGTGCCCGCCGTGACGTCGAAGCTGGGACTCGTCGCCGTCGTCAGGCCCGGCGAGGTGGCCGACAGCGTGTATCCGGCCCCGACCGCATTGAGCGACAGCGTGCTGAATACGGCCACGCCGCCCGTTGCCGCCAAGGCGGTCGTGCCGGCCAGGGTGGCTGCGCCAGGATTGGTGCCGATGCCGAGTGTGATCGTGTTGGCGGCCGACTGAATGACGTTCCCCGCGATGTCGGTCACGGCTACCTGGACCGGCGGCGCAATCTGCGCTCCGAACGGCGTATTGCCAGGGGGCACCGTGAACGCCAGGGCCGCAGCCGGGCCCACCGTGACGTCGAATGTCCCGCTGGTCGCTGATGTGAGAGATGCCGCGCTGGCGACGAGGGTGTAGCCGGTGTTCGCGTTGTTGATTCTCACGTTGCTGAAGCTCGCAACGCCGTTCACCGTGTTCACGGCGATGGTGCCGAACGTGGTACCGCTTCCCGCCCCGACACTCAACGACACCACAAACACGGGTGAGGTAACCGTCGCCCCGACGTTGTCGACCACTTTCAGCGTCATCGCGGGGGCGATCGCCGCGCCCGCCACGACCGAGGTGGGCTGCGTCACGAACACCAATGCCTGCGGCGCGCCGGTGGTGATGTTGAAAGCACTGCTGGTCGCCGCCGTCAGGCCCGTGGCGCTGGCGGTCAGCGTGTAGCCCGTGCCGCTCGCGCCCAGGGAAAGATTCGGGAAGGTCGCGACACCGTTGGTCGCAGCTATGGACACCGTCCCCGCGAGCGTGGATCCGCCCGGATTCGCGCCGATGCCGACCGTGATGGTATTGGTCGCGGTCGAGACGACATTGTCCTGCGCGTCAGTGACACTGACCACAACCGACGGCGCAAGCGCTGCGGTCGCCGTGGTGCTCGACGGCTGGACGGTGAACAGCAGCTTCGACGCCGCGCCGACGCTGATCGCGAACGTCGTGCTGGTATCGGCCGTCAGACCCGACGACGAGGCGGCAATCGCGTAGCCGGCGCCGACCCGGTTTAGCCGCACATTGTTGAAGGTGGCCACACCGCCAGTCGCGGTGGCCGTGAGCGTGCCCGAGAGCGTGCCGCCGGCGGCGTTCGCCGCCAGGGCGAGCGTGATCGACGCGCTCGACGTGTTGACGGTCGTCCCGACCGAGTCCACGACCTTCACGGTGATCGACGGCGCGTTCACCGCGCCCGCCACCGCATTGCTCGGCTGCGTGACGAACTTCAGCGCGCGCGCCGTACCGGGGCCGAGGATGTTGAATGCCGGGCTGGTTGCCGACGTGAGCGACGTCGCGCTCGCGACCAGCGTGTAGCCGTTGAAGGCGTTGTTGATCTGGAGGGTCGAGAACGTCGCGATGCCCGCGACGGCCGCGACTGACGTCGTGCCCGCCAGGGTGCCCGACCCAGCGCCCGCGCCGATTGCCAGCGCGACCGTCGCCGTCGACGTCGTGACCACATTGTCGAGCGCGTCGAGAATGGCGACCGTCACCGCCGGGGCAATCGCCACCGCCGGCGCCGTATTCGTCGGCTGCTGCACGAAGGCGAGCTTCGCCGCCGCACCCGGCGTGACGTTGAACGCCGAGCTGGTCGCTCCGGTGAGGCCGCTCGCTGATGCCACAAGGGTGTAACCGGTACCCGTCTTGTTGATGCTGAGGCCAGAGAAGGTGGCCACGCCCGCGACCGCCGCCTGCGTGGCGGTGCCGGAGAGGGTTCCGGTTCCGGGATTGGCCCCGATGGCGATGGTCACATTGTTCGTCGCCGACGTCAGCGTGGTGCCGGCGGCATCCTGGATCGCCACCTTCACTGTTGCTCCGAAACCGCTGCCCGCGACGACGTTTGCCGGCAGCACCGTGTACGCCAGCTTCGTCGCCGGGCCCGTCACGTTGAACGCCGGTGTAGCCACGCCCGTCAGGCCGGTCGCGCTCGCCGTGAGCACGAAGCCCAGGCCCGGGGCGCTGAGCGTGACGTTCGCGAATGTCGCGATGCCATTCACCGCGGCGACGCTGGTCGTGCCGCCGATGGTCGCGGAGCCGGGATTGGTGGAGATGGCGAGGCTCACCGTCGTTGTGGCCGCAGTGACGACATTGCCGTTCGCATCGCGCACGCCGATCTGGATCGACGGCGTGAGCGCAGCGCCCACGGTATTCGCGTTCGATATCGTCGGTGCCTGCTGCACCGTCAGCGCCGCCGGCGCGCCGGGATTCCCGGTCGCCGTGAACGTCACGGACAGGCCTCCGGCCGTGGCGCTCAGCGAATTCGCTCCCGCGGTGGTGCCGAGCGTCCAGCTGCCGACGGTCGCATTGCCCTGTGCATCCGTCGTCTGGGCGGCGCCGGTGATGCTGCCACCGCCGCCCGCGACCGCGAAGGTCACCGGCACACCGGCGATCCCGAAGGCACCGGCGTCCTTCACTGTTACCGTCGGCCCGGCCGCCACGGCGACACCCGCCGTCTGGCTCTGCGCATCGCCGGCGCTCTTC
>JAYTEN010000101.1:0-17482 GCA_043735145.1 Gemmatimonadota bacterium
ATTCAGCAGTCCCCGCTCCCGCTCCCGCAGCGGCACCAGGTCCACGCGCGAGCGGAGGCTTCCGTACGTCGAGCGGTCGCAGAGAGTGTAACCGCGCCGCTCGAAAGCCACGAGCAGCGTCGTTGTCATCCCCTGGCCGGTCTCGAGGTAGCCGGGCCACACCGGCCGTTCGCCTCCCGCCTTCCAGAGCGCCAGCTCGCGCACGTGCGTCCCCGACGAATCGCCGCGCGAGACGAACACCGCGCGCGCCGCGGCAATGCGGCGCAGCGCCGTCGCGGCGTCGGGCGCGTCGCGCACCCCGGCCGGATCGTCGGGCGGCCCGAGGATCGTGAAATAGTTGCTCGCGACGACCTGCCGCCGGATGCCGTGGTGCGCGGCCATGAATGCGGTTTCCGCCGCGGGAGAATGCGCGAAGATCACGTCGGCGTCGCCGCGCTCACCCATCTTGAGGGCCTGGCCGGAGCCGACGGCGATGGCACGCAGGTGGTATCCGCTCGCCCGCCCGAAGAGCGTGACGAGGGTGTCGATGAGCCCGGTTTCGTACAGCGAAGTGGTGGTCGCCAGGATGACCTCCCGCGATGGCGTGGCCTGCGCGGTGGCAGGTCGCGGCGGGGTGACGAGCAGCGCGAGCAGCAGTGCAAGTCGTTTCATCGTCTTCGTATATTACCAGCATCATGACCACCAGCACTCCGACGACACCCGCCGGCCTCACCACGGCCGAGCTTCAGCGCTATGCGCGCCATATCACCCTGCCCGAAGTCGGACTCGAGGGGCAGCTGCGGCTGCGGGCCGCGCGCGTGCTGCTCATCGGCGTCGGCGGACTCGGCTCGCCCGCCGCGCTCTACCTGGCGGCGGCCGGTGTCGGCACGCTCGGCCTCGTCGATGACGACCGCGTCAGCCTCTCGAATCTCCAGCGCCAGGTGCTGCACGGGACCGGCGCCGTCGGCCGGTCCAAGCTCGCGTCAGCGCGCGGCCGCCTGGCGGACGTGAACCCGGGCGTGCGCGTCGAGCTGCACGACGTGCGGCTCACCGCCGCGAATGCGATGAGCATCCTCGCCGACTACGACGTCATCGTTGACGGCAGCGACAATTTCCCGACGCGCTACCTCGTCAACGACGCCTGCGCGCTGCTCGGCAAGCCTGATGTCTACGGCAGCATCCACCGCTTCGAGGGCCAGGTCTCGGTCTTTCACGCCGAGCGCGGGCCGTGCTATCGGTGCCTGTACCGCGATCCTCCGCCGCCCGAATTGGTGCCCTCATGCGAAGAGGGCGGGGTGCTCGGCGTGCTGCCGGGTATCGTCGGCGCGCTCCAGGCCGCCGAAGCGATCAAGATCGTCCTCGGCGCGGGCGAGCCACTGGTGGGACGCCTGCTGCTGCTCGACGCGCTGTCCATGAAGTTCCGCGAGCTGAGCATCGGCAAGGATCCCGATTGCCCGCTGTGCGGCGAGCATCCGACGGTGACGCACCTCATCGACTACGACGCTTTCTGCGGCAGCGCCGTGCCGGAGCCTCCAGAGCCCGAAGCGATTCCCGCCGCCGCACCGATCACGCCGACCCTCCAGCAGGAGCATGCGCCAATGGAGCTCACGATCGCCGAGCTGCAGGACGAACTGGCCCAGGGCCGCGCCCTGATGATCGTGGACGTGCGCGAAGGCTGGGAGTGGGATCTCTGCCATATCCCGGGGAGCGTGCACATCGCCATGGGAGCGCTGGCGGAACACATGGAGCAGCTTCAGGCCGCGGCCGCCGTCGTTACCGTCTGTCATCGCGGTGGCCGGTCGCTTCAGGCCGCCCGGTACCTCAAGGCCGGCGGCATCGCCGATGTGCGGAGCCTGCGGGGCGGCGTGGACGCGTACGCCGACCAGGTTGATCAGGGGATGGCGCGGTACTGAGAAGCCGTCGAAGCGTCGAAGCGTTGGACTACGGCTTCCGCTCGACGCTTCAGGTTTTCCGGATTCCCTACTATCTTTACAGCACAACGCCGGAGTGGTGGAACTGGTAGACGCGCTGCGTTCAGGGCGCAGTGGGCGCAAGCCCGTGTCGGTTCGAGTCCGACCTTCGGCACTGTTCTGTTTCCTGAAGGGTCGGCTTTCTCAACTACCAGTGAGAAGGCGGAGGAAAGCAGACGAATTCGATAACAGGCAGCATCAGATCGAGAAACAGGGGCAGGGAGCGAAAGTTGCTCTCCTGCCCCTGTTTGCTCCCTGCTGCCTCGGCTGTTGCTGCCTGAGACTGATCCCATCTGCTTTCCTCTGCCTGCAGTTGTTGTTCGCACGGAAGCTCGTATCTAGATTGAACTTACAGAATCACATGAATCCCTCTGCGAAGGTCCCGATCGCGCCGAAGCCCGGCCCAAAGGAGCGTCCGATCAAGGTGATCGCCCGCAACCCCCGGGCGCGTCACGATTACGAGATTCTCCACACCTACGAATGCGGCATCGTCCTCCAGGGCACCGAGGTCAAGGCGCTGCGGCGCGGGCGCGCCAGCCTCATCGGCGCGTTCGGCCGGCTGCATCGGGGCGAAGTCTTCATCGAGGGCATCCAGATACCGCCCTACGAGCAGGGCAATATCCACAACCACGCGCCGCTGCGCGCCCGCAAGCTCCTGCTGCACAAGACCGAGATCAACCGGCTGATCGGCGCCGTCGAACAGAAGGGCCACACCCTCGTTCCCCTCGAGATCCACTTCAAGGGACCGACGGTGAAGGTCATTCTTGCCCTCGGTCGCGGCAAGAAGGAACACGACAAGCGCGACGACCTGAAGAAGCGCGAGCATGAGCGCGAGATGGCGCGGGCCCTGAGGCGCGGGTGAGGGCGCTGGTTTTGCTGGTCGCGCTTACGCTACCGGCGCGAACCGCGCCCGACAGCGTGACGGTGTCGTCGCCGCGGGGCGTGCGACACATCGCGGTACGCACCGAGCGCGGGTTCCCGGCACTCGCCTCGGCGCAGCTCGGCGCCATCCTGGCGTGGGAAGCGACGCCGTCCCCCGCGGGGACGGTGGCGCTCCGGGTCGCGGGCGAGTCGTTCGTCTTCGTGCTCGACGCCGGATATTTCCGCAACGGCAACCGCGTCTACACGCTCACCGCGTCGCCGTACCTGGTCGGGGACTCGCTCTTCGTTCCGCTGCAGTTCGTCGCCGAGTATCTGCCCCGCCTGACGAGTCGCTATCGCTGGGATGCCGCCGCCGGCCGCCTCGACGAGCTGCCCGAGCGCCTCGCCGCGGACCGGCCCGCTGCGTCCGCACCGCGCCGCCGCATCGTGGCCATCGACGCCGGCCACGGCGGCGTGGACGTCGGCATGACCGGCCCCCTCGGCATGGTCAGGTTTCTGCGCGAAAAGGACGTCACCCTCGCCATCGCGCGCAACCTCGCGGCCGAGCTGACGAGCCGCGGCTTTCAACCGGTGATGACGCGCGACCGCGATACCCTCATCGCGCTGGGCGACCGGGGCCGGATTGCCGGCCGGGCGTCGGCCGACATCTTCGTGTCGATTCACGTGAACGCCGCCAACCCGCGCTGGCGCAACGCCGCCTCGGCCCGCGGTTTCGAGACCTACTTCCTGGCCGAGGCCCGGACCGAGGACGAAGCCTTCGTCGCCCGGCTGGAAAACTCGTCGGTCCGGTTCGAGACCAGTGCGCGAGCCCGGCGCGGCGATCCGATGTCGTTCATTCTCGCCGACCTCGCCGCCAACGAGCACCTGCGCGAGTCGAGCCGCATGGCCGAGCTGGTGCAGACCGCCGTCGATGGCGTGCATCCCGGCCAGAACCGCGGCGTGAAGCAGGCGCCGTACATGGTGCTGGCGACCAGCTACATGCCGGCGATCCTGGTCGAGACCGGCTTCGGGAGCAACGCCACCGAGGCGCGTTATCTCTTGAGCGCCGACGGCCAGCGTCGCATCGCGCGCGCCGTGGCCGATGGCGTGACCCGGTATCTCGCCGAGTACGAGCGGCGCGTGACGGCGGGCCAATGACCAGTCGCCTAGTCGCCAACACAAGTCGCCAAGTCGCCAAGTCGCCAAGTCGACAGACCCTGATCACTGGCGTCCGTGGACTAACTAGACGACTTGGCGACTTGGCGACTTGGCGACTGGTAATACCGGCACTCTTCGCCGCGCTCAGTCTGTCCGGTTGCGCCTACTACAACGGCGTCTACAACGCGAAGCATTTCGCGAAGCAGGCCGAAGCTTCCGAGCGCGCCGGCCGCACCAGCGAGGCGGCGGATCGCTGGCGCGTCGCGGCGATGCACGCCGAGTCGGTGCAAACGCGGCATCCGCATTCGCGCTGGGTCGATGACGCCATGCTGATCCGGGCCCGGGCGCTGGTGCATCTCGAGTCCTGGTCGGACGCCGCCGTGGTTGCCGAGCAGGCGGTGCGCAAGACGCGCTCCCCCGAGCAGCGGGCTGAGGCCTGGTTGTATCTCGGGCTTGCCAACAACGGACTCCGACAGCCGGCGAGCGCGCTGACGGCATTCGATTCGGCGACGGGCTCGCGCCGTTCCGCGATGCAGTCGGAGGCCATGATGGGCCGCGGCCGGGCGCTGATGGCGATGGGCCGTCCGCGCGACGCGCTGGCCGATTTCGAGCGGTCGCGCGGAGACGATGCCGGCTTCGAGCGCACCCGCGCCGCGCTGGCGGCCGGGGATGGTCTGCGCGCCGCCGAGTTTGCCGATTCGCTCGCGCTGCGGCAGCCGTTTCACGAAGCGCAATGGTTGATGCTTCTCGACAGCCTGGCCTCCGCGAGTCTTCAGGCCCGGGTGACCGGCCTGACCGACGCGCTGCGCGTGCGTCCCGACGTCCGGGCGGGGAGCCGGGCCCGGCTGCTCCTCGCCGACGGGGAGCGCCAGCTGCGGGCCGGCAACGATGCGGCCGCGGCCGAGCGATTCCGCGAGGTGCAGCGAGTGGCGGGCGACAGCCTCGAGGCCGGCGTGGCCTCGGTGCGCCTGACGGGCCTGGATATCCGCGCCGCCGAGAGCCTGGCCGACCTGCGCGGCGCGCGCCGCCGGCTGTCGGCCATCGGTCCCGTCAGCGGGGCCGCGGGGGCGCACGCGACCGACCTGGCCCGGCTCCTGGATGAGGCCGACACGCTGCTGGCGCAGACCCGCGCGCCGGACGCCTTCTGGTATCTGCGCGCCGAGCTGCTGCGCGATTCGCTGCGGGCGCCGGGCCTGGCCGCCGCGGCCTTCGCGGAGATGCCGGCGCGGTTCCCCGACTCCCCGTGGACGCCCAAGGGCATGCTCGCCGCCATCGCCCTCGGCCACCCCGCCGCCGATTCGCTGCGGGCGCTGCTCTTCGCTCGTTATGCGGCCAGTCCCTACGCGCTGGCCGCGCGCGGGTCCGCCGACGCGCCCGAGCGGTATGCGTCGCTGGAGGATTCGCTGCGCGTGGTGCTGGAAACGGCGCCCCGCGTCGCCGCGCCCGGTCGCGCGGTCGTCGAGGACCGCGATCCGGCCGACCGCGCGCCGCGCCCCGCGCCCACCGACGCCCCGCGCCCCGCGGTGACGCCGCCGCGATCCACGACGCGTCCGTCGATCGATCCGTGAGCGGCGCCATGGTCTTCGGCGCCGCGTTTCGCAACCCGGTGCTGCTGGCGGCGGGAACGGCGGGCTTCGGGCGCGAAGTCGCCGGCGTCATCGATCTCGACGCGCTCGGCGGCATCGCCACCAAAGCCGTCAGCGTAGAGCCGCGGCGCGGCAACCCGGCGCCCCGTGTCGCCGAGGTGGGCACGGCGATGGTCAACTCGGTGGGCCTCGCCAATCCCGGCCTGGAGGCCGTGCGGCGCGACCACCTGCCATGGCTGCGCCTCCAGTATCCCGGGCTGCGCGTCATCGTCAACGTCGTCGGCCACACCATCGCCGATTTCGAGGCGGTAGTGCGCGGGCTCGCCCCGGAGCCGGGCATCACCGCCTTCGAGCTGAACGTGTCGTGCCCTAACGAGGACCGGGGCGGCCTGGAGTTCGGCGCCGACGCGACGGTGCTGGGCGAGCTGGTGCGGCGCGCGCGGGGCGCGACCGACCGGCCGCTGATCGTGAAGCTGTCGCCGCACCTCGAGGACCACGCGATGCTGGCGGTCGCGGCGGTGGAGGCCGGCGCCGACGGCTTCACCTGCGTCAACACGCTGCCCGGCGCGCTCCACGACGAGGTCGCGCGGGTGCCCTCGCGGCTGGGGAAGGGGCCGGGCGGCGTGTCGGGGCCGCCGCTGCTCCCGCACGGTGTGCGGGTGACGCGGCTGGTCGCGCAGGCGACGGGCAAGCCGGTGATCGGGGCGGGTGGCATCCGCACCGCGGCCGACGCGCGCCGGTATCTCGACGCCGGGGCGAGCCTGGTGGCGATCGGCACGGCGGCACTCGCGGATCCGCGCGTGCCCGAACGCATTGCCCGCGCGCTGTCGGGCGAGGAACGGGAGCCGGCGCATGCGGCAGGCTGACATCGCGATCGCCCTCGATCTGCCCAGCGGCGACGAGGCGCTGGCGCTGGTGGACCGGGTCGGGGACGCGGTCGCCTGGTACAAGGTCGGCTCGGTCCTGGCGGCGCGCGAAGGCCCGGCAGTGGTGCGCGCGCTGAGGGAGCGGGGGAAGTCGGTCTTTCTCGACCTGAAATGGCACGACATCCCCAATACCGTCGCGGGCGCGGTGCTCTCCGCGTCATCGTCAGGCGTGTCCCTGGCGACGGTGCACCTGTCGGGCGGGCGGGCGATGCTGGAGGCCGCGGCCGCGGCGCGCGGGAGTGGCCTGCGCCTGGTGGGCGTGGGCGTGCTGACGTCGCTCGACGAGGACGGCTATGGCGCGGTCGTGGGCCGGAACGTCACGGACGTGGGCGATGAGCAGCAGCGGCTGATGCAGCTCGGCCTCGGCCTGCTGGACGGGTTCGTCACCGCGCCGGCGGAAACGGCGCGGATCCGGCGGTTCGCGGGGGCCGATGCCTTTCTCGTCACGCCGGGGATTCGTCCGGCGGGCAGCGAGGCGGGGGACCAGGTCCGCTTCGCGACCCCAGCCGAGGCGGCGCGCGCGGGGAGCGACCTTCTGGTGATTGGACGGCCGATTACCGGGGCGAAGGATCCGGCGGCCGTCGTGCGGGCGATACGGGTGGACATGAAACAAGTTCAGGCTCAGTAGTGGGATGCAGACGGTGCAGGCTGAGGCAGCCTTCAGGCCGGGTCAGACCGAGGGCTTGGCAGGAAGCCGCGGGCAGGGCTGATTCTGGGACTCAGGCTGCCCGTTTCTGCCTGCCTCCGCATACGTCTGCATCCCGCTACTGAGCCTTGGTTTTCAGCGGAGCGGGGGCAGTTGCGCGAACCCCATACGCCGGGTAGGTTTAGAGTCTGTTCCGAACTTTTTTTGACGAGGGTGTCTTGAAGGTACGTACCAGTGTGAAGCCGATTTGCGAGCATTGCAAGGTCGTGAAGCGCAGCGGTGTGATTCGCGTCATCTGCAAGCGCTCCCCCAAGCACAAACAGCGGCAGGGTTAGCGGATGGCACGCATCGCGGGTGTCGATCTTCCGCGCGAAAAGCGCGTCGAAATCGGCTTGACGGCAATCTTCGGCATCGGTCGCGCCACGGCGCTGGTGGTCCTCGAGCGGACCGGCATCGCGCCCACGACGCGAGTACGCGATCTCACGGATGCGGAAGTCGCCCGGCTGCGCCAGGCGATCGAACGCGACCTGCGGGTCGAGGGCGCGTTGCGCACCGAGGTCGCCATGAACATCAAGCGGCTGATGGATATCGGCTGCTATCGCGGCATGCGGCATCGCCGCGGGTTGCCGGTGCGCGGTCAGCGTACCCGCACCAATGCGCGCACCAAGAAGGGTCCGCGCCGGACGATTGCCGGCAAGAAGAAGGCAACGCTGAAGAAGTAGAAGTAGCAGTCGAAGCGTTGAAACGTCGAAGCGTCGAAACGCTTCCGCGTAACAGCGCTTTGACGCTTCGACGTTTTGACGGTTTGACGTTTTGACGGCTGTAACCAACACTCTGGAGTCAGATTGGCCGACGAGAACACGCCGACACCCGAAGCCGAAGCGCCCGCCGCGGCGTCGGACGCCGAGAAGCCGAAGAAGGCTCCGGTCGGCAAGAAGTCCAAGCGGGTCGTCGAGAGCGAGGGGATCGCCAACGTCATGGCGACCTTCAACAATACGCTGATCACGGTCACCGACATGAAGGGCAACGCGGTCTCGTGGGGCACGGCCGGCAAGGCCGGCTTCAAGGGCTCCAAGAAGTCCACGCCGTTCGCCGCGACCGTCGCGGCCGAGCAGGCGGGGCGCGACGCCTACAACCTGGGCGTGCGCCGGGTGCACGTGCGGGTGCAGGGTCCGGGTGCCGGGCGCGAGTCCGCGATCCAGGCGCTCGCCAATGCCGGTCTGACCATCAAGTCCATCCGGGACGTCACTCCGATTCCGCATAACGGCTGCCGCCCCCCGAAGAAGCGCAGGGTCTGAGATGAGCCGATACATCGGTCCGAGCTGCCGCCAGTGCCGGCGCGAAGGCGTGAAGCTGTTCCTCAAGGGCGCGCGCTGCCTGACGGAAAAGTGCGCCATCGAGAAGCGCGCGTACGCCCCCGGCCAGCACGGCCAGTCCACGGCGCGCCGGCGCAAGACGTCGCAGTACGCCAGGCAGCTGCGGGAAAAGCAGAAGGTGAAGCGCATGTACGGCCTCACCGAGACGCAGTTCCGGAACACCTTCGAGCGCGTGACGCACGAAGTCGGCGTCACCGGCACCAACCTGCTCGTCGCCCTCGAGATGCGCCTCGACAACGTGGTGCACCGGATGGGCTTCGCGGCCAGCCGCAAGGCGGGCCGGCAGCTGATCACCCACGGCCACATCGAGGTGAACGGCGGCCGCGTGAACGTGCCGAGCTACCGTTTGAAGCAGGGCGACGAAATTCGCGTGCGCCCGGCCAGCAAGGACCTGGACGCCGTCATGGCGTCACTCGAACTCGCCTCCAAGGGACAGACGGTGTCGTGGCTCGCGGTGGATCGCGATGCGCGCACCGGGCGGATCACCGAGCGGCCGACGCGGGACACGATCCCCGTCGCGGCCGAGGAACAGCTGATCGTCGAGCTCTACTCCAAGTGACCATGACGATTGATTTGACCGGTCTCGTCCGTCCGCACCTGGTCGAGATGACCAAGCGGGAAGACAACCCGAACGGCGCCGAGTTCCGGCTCCAGCCCCTGGAGCGCGGCTTCGGCTACACCCTCGGCAACGCCCTGCGGCGCATGCTGCTGTCGTCGCTCCGCGGCTCGGCCGTGTGGGCCTTCCGCATGGACGGCGTGCAGCACGAGCACCAGACCGTGGCCGGCGTCGTCGAAGACGTCCACCAGGTCATCCAGAACCTCAAGGCCCTGGCCATCGTCGTCGTGCCCGAAGTCGATGAAGCGGTCCTGCACATCACCCGGAAGACCGCGGGCCCCGTGTATGCCCGCGACATCGAGTCGCACGGCTCGGTGCGGGTCGTGAACCCCGATCACCTCCTCTTCACGCTCCAGGACGACAAGTCCCTGGACGTGGAGCTGTATGTGAACAAGGGCCGCGGCTACGTCGAGGCCGACTCGCACCCGATGGACCGCTCGATGCCGGTCGACGTCGTGCGTATCGATTCGATCTACAGCCCCGTCCGCCGCGCCAACTTCGTCGTCGCGGAAACCCGCGTCGGCCAGCGCACCGACTTCGACCGCCTGTCGGTCACCGTCGAGACCAATGGCGCCATCAGCCCCGAGGATGCGGTCGCCTACGCCGCCGCCCTCGCGCAGCACCACTTCAGCTACTTCGTCTCCTTCGGCCAGGTGCCGATGGTGGCCGCCGAAGCCGCGGCCGCACCCGACGGCGACACCGCGCGCCTGTCCGCGCTGCTCGGCCGCCTCATCGATGATGTCGGCCTGTCGGTGCGCTCCATCAATTCGCTCAAGAACTCGAACATCCGCACGCTGGGTGACCTGGTCCGCAACACCGAAGAGCAGCTCCTGAAGGTGCGCAACGTCGGCGAGAAGGCGGTCGCGGAGATCGCCGAGCTGCTGCTGCGCGAGGGGCTCAACTTCGGCATGCAGTGGGAAGAGTCCGAGGCCGGCATGAAGGTCACCGACCGCGGCACCGTTCCCGTGGTCCGGCCGGTCGTCGCCGAAGCGGGCAAGGAAGCCTAGACATGCGTCACCGCGCCAAGAACCGCCAGCTCTCCCGGACGTCGTCGCACCGCAAGGCGCTGCTGTCAAACATGGCCACCAGCCTGTTCAAGCACGGCGCCATCGTGACCACGGTCGCGAAGGCCAAGGAGCTGCGGCCCGTCGCCGAGAAGCTGATCACGCTGGCCCGCCGCGGCGATCTCCACGCCCGCCGGCTGGTCGAGCGCCGCATCCGCGAGAAGGACGTGTCGTCGAACCTGTTCAAGGAAATCGGCCCGCGCTTCGCGGCCCGGCCCGGCGGCTATACCCGCATCATCCGCCTCGGCCATCGCGAAGGCGATGGGGCGGAGACGGCGCGGATCGAGCTTCTGGCTGAATAACGGCCGTCTAAGCGTCGAAGCGTCGAAACGTGGACAGGAAAAAACCCCGGGACTCAAGGTTCCGGGGTTTTTTCACGATCAGCGCTTCGACGTTTAGACGCTTATACGGCTTTGGCGGTCCGAACGGCCCTCTGGACCTTGTTCGACCGGATGCACCCGGTGCACACGCGCACTCGCTTGGTCGCCCCGTCTACCGTGGTCCGCATGACCTGGAGATTGGGATACCAGCGACGAATGGTCTTGTTGTTGGCATGCGAAACATTGTTCCCGAAGGTCGGGCCTTTGCCGCACACAGAGCATTTACGAGCCATGATTTCTCCGCTTCAAAAACTGTCGGTGAGCCGCTAAGTTTAACCGGCTTTACCCAAGTTTGACAAGGGTTTGCGTATTCGCGGCGCCCGCCGCGGCCTACTCTACGCTTCGGGACGGAAACCTTGCCGACGGCGCTGGTCACGGGAATCACGGGTCAGGATGGGTCGTACCTCGCCGAGCTGCTGCTCGAGAAGGGGTACCGCGTCGTGGGCGTGGTCCGCCGGACCAGCCACGACAGCTACGAGCGCATCCAGCACCTGGTCGGCCGGGTGGAGATCGTCCCCGCCGACCTTCTCGACCAGCACTCGCTCCAGACGGTGGTCAAGGATTCCCAGCCGGACGAGGTCTACAACCTCGCGGCCCAGTCGTTCGTCCCCACCTCGTGGAGCCAGCCGGTGCTCACCGGAGAGTTCACCGCCCTCGGTGTCACGCGCCTGCTCGATGCCGTCCGGCTCTCCAAGCCGGATGCCCGGTTCTACCAGGCCAGCTCGAGCGAGATGTTCGGGAAGGTCCAGGAGACGCCGCAGAAGGAAACCACGCCGTTCTATCCGCGTTCGCCCTACGGCGTGGCCAAGGTGTACGGCCACTACATCACGGTGAACTACCGGGAGTCGTACGGCATGTTCGCGGTGAGCGGGATTCTCTTCAACCACGAGAGTCCGCGGCGTGGACTCGAGTTCGTGACGCGCAAGATCAGCCACGCTGTCGCGCGCATCAAGCTCGGCCAGGCGCAGACGCTGGCGCTCGGCAATCTCGACGCACGGCGCGATTGGGGCTTCGCGGGCGACTACGTGGACGCCATGTGGCGCATGCTCCAGCAGCCCACCCCCGAGGACTTCGTGGTCGGCACCGGCGTGATGCACAGCGTCCGCGACTGCTGCGAGATGGCGTTCGGGCACGCGGGCCTCGATTTCCGGAAGCACGTCACCCACGACCCGCGCTTCGACCGGCCCGCCGAGGTGGAGATCCTGCTCGCCGACCCGTCGAAGGCCAGGCAGCACCTGGGCTGGGTGCCGCAGGTGGATTTCGCGACGCTGATGGGGATGATGGTGGACGCCGACATCGCGCGGCTGTCGGGGCGCGGCGCGTGACGGTGCTGGTGACGGGCGCGAACGGGTTCGTCGGCCGCTGGGTGGTGCGCGCGCTGCTGGCGGCGGGGCACACCGTGGTGGGCGCGACGGGCCCGGGCCGCGACCTCGCGGCCAGCGGATTCGGCGCGGCCGAGCGCCGGCAGGTCCAGTGGGTGCCGCTCGATCTCGCCGACACCGAGTCGGTGCGCTCGGTCGCCGCGGGGGCGTGGGATGCGGTAGTGCATCTCGCCGGCCTGGCGTCGGGCGGCGAGGCGATGCGGGATCCGGGCGCGGCGTGGACCGTCAACGCGGCGGGCACGGCGCGGCTCGCCGGCGAACTGGGGCGTCGCAAGGCAGGGGGCGAATGTGATCCGCTGCTGGTGGTGGCCTCGACGGCCGAAGTCTATGGCCTCGCGGCGCGCCCGCTCGTCGAGACTGACCCGCTCGCCCCGCACTCGCCCTATGCCGCGTCGAAGCGCGGCGCCGAGCTGGCGGCCGATGAGACCGCCGCCCGCACCGGCCTGCGGGTGGTGCTGGTGCGCGCCTTCCCGCACACCGGGCCCGGGCAGGACACGCGGTTCGTGGCGCCGGCATTCGCCGAGCGGCTGCTCACGGCGAAGCGCATCGGCGCGCGCGCGATAAACGTGGGCAACCTTGATGTGACGCGTGATTTTCTCGATGTGCGCGACGTGGCCCGCGCGTACACGCTGCTGCTCGAGCACGGCGTGCCGGGCGAGGCGTACAATGTCGCCTCGGGCCGCGGAACCACGCTGCGGGTGCTGCTGGACATGATCGGGGCCGAGGTCGGCATCGAGCCGATCGCCGAGTGCGACCCCGCGCTCATGCGCGCCGCGGACATTCCCTATCTCGTGGGCGACGCGACCAAGCTGCGCCGCGCCGCGGGCTGGGCGCCCGAGATCGCGCTCGAAACGACGCTACGGGACCTGGTGCATGCCCAGGCGCACTGACCTCAAGCGCATCCTGCTGCTCGGCTCCGGCCCGATCGTGATCGGGCAGGGGGCGGAGTTCGACTACTCGGGAACGCAGGCGATTCGCGCCCTCAAGGAAGAGGGCTATGAGGTCGTGCTGGTGAACTCCAATCCGGCGACCATCATGACGGACCCGGAGCTCGCCGACCGGACGTACGTCGAGCCGGTGACGCCGGAATGGGTCGAGCGGGTGATCGAGCGCGAGCGGCCCGACGCGCTGCTGCCCACGCTGGGGGGGCAGACGGCACTCAACGTCGCGATGGCACTGCACCGCAACGGCGTGCTCGCGAAGTACGGGGTGGAGCTGATCGGTGCCAACGCGCGCGCCATCTCCATGGCCGAAGACCGCCAGGAGTTCGCGCAGGCCATCGCCCGCATCGGCCTGAAGGTGCCGCTCGGCGGGTTCTGCCACGCGATCGAAGAAGCGGCGCCGATCGTCGAGCGCACCGGCTACCCCGCCATCTGCCGGCCGGCGTTCACGCTGGGCGGGACCGGCGGCGGTATCGCCTACAACCCGCAGGAGCTGCACGACCTCATCACGCTCGGCCTCGATCTGTCGCCGGTGGGCCAGGTGCTGATCGAGCGCAGCGTGATCGGCTGGAAGGAATACGAGCTCGAGGTGATGCGCGACGGCGCCGATAACGTGGTCATCGTCTGCTCGATCGAGAACCTCGACCCGATGGGCGTGCACACCGGCGACAGCATCACCGTCGCGCCGGCGATGACGCTGACCGACCGCGAATACCAGGCGATGCGCGACGCGTCGATCGCGATCATCCGCGAGATCGGCGTGGAGGCGGGCGGCTGCAACATCCAGTTCGCCGTGAATCCCGCCGACGGCGAGATGCTGGTGATCGAGATGAATCCCCGCGTCTCCCGCAGCTCGGCGCTCGCGTCCAAGGCGACGGGATTCCCGATTGCGCGCATGGGCACCAAGCTCGCCATCGGCTACCGCCTCGACGAGCTGCCCAACGACATCACGAAGACGACGCCGGCGAGCTTCGAGCCGGTGCTCGACTACGTGGTGTGCAAATTCCCGCGGTTCGCCTTCGAGAAGTTCCCGATGGCCGACCCGCGCCTGACGACCCAGATGAAGTCGGTGGGCGAGTCGATGGCGATCGGGCGCACCTTCAAGGAAGCCTTCCAGAAGGGCATCCGCGCGCTGGAGATCGACCGCGCGGGCTGGGTGCTGGGCTCCGACCTGGAGGACGACCGGCTCGAGCACGACGATGCCGACACCATTCGCGCCGCGATCGCGAAGCCCACGCCGGAGCGGATCTTCCAGCTCAAGCGCGCGCTGCTGGCCGGCATCGGCGCCGAGGAGATCGCGCGGCTGACGGGCATCGATCCCTGGTTCGTTGCCCAGATGGTGGAGTTGGTCGAGGCGGAACGGGAATTCATCCAGTCGCCAAGTCGCCAAGTCGCCAAGTCGCCGGGCAACGGCACACCCGATGCCGGCCGACGCGCGCAATTGCTGCGCATGAAGCGGATGGGGTTCTCGGACCAGCAGCTCGCGACGCTGTCGGGCAGCACCGAAGACGCCATCCGGGTCGAGCGGTGGTCGTTAGGCATCAGGCCGGCGTACAAGACCGTGGACACGTGCGCGGGGGAGTTTCCGTCGGCGACGCCCTACCTCTACTCGAGCTACGACGAGGAGAACGAGTCGGTCCCCTTCGGCGGCGACGCGATCGTGATCCTGGGGTCCGGACCCAACCGCATCGGGCAGGGCGTCGAGTTCGACTACTGCTGCGTCCGCGCGGGCCTCGCCTTCCGGGAGATGGGCTACCGGACCATCATGATCAACTCGAATCCCGAGACCGTCTCGACCGACTTCGACATCTCGGACAAGCTGTACTTCGAGCCGCTGACGTTCGAGGACGTCATCGAGATCATCGACCGCGAGAAGCCGCACGGCGTGGTCGTCCAGCTGGGTGGCCAGACGCCGCTGCGCCTGACCAAGCGGCTCGAGGCCGCGGGCGTGAAGATCCTCGGCACCTCGCCCGACGCCATCGACATCGCCGAGGACCGGCAGCGCTTCGAGCAGATCGCCCGCGAGCTCGGCATCGCGCAGCCGCCGTCGGGCACGGCCCGCAGCACCGACGAGGCGGCGGCCGTAGCCAATCGCGTGGGGTACCCGGTGCTGGTCCGGCCGTCGTACGTTCTGGGCGGGCGCGCGATGGAGATCGTGTACGACGAAGGCTCGCTGCGCGGCTACTTCCAGAAGGCGGCGCGGGTCTCGCCGGCGCACCCGGTGCTGATCGACCGGTTTCTCGAGGACGCGTTCGAGGCCGACGTGGACGCCATCGCCGATGGGACGCAATGCGTCATCGGCGGCGTGATGCAGCACATCGAGGACGCCGGCATCCACTCGGGCGATTCGGCCTGCGTCATGCCGCCGTTCCTGATCGGCGAGGACGAAGTCGAGACGATGCGCCGGCACACCCGCGCGCTGGCCGAAGCGCTCGGCGTCATCGGGCTGATCAATGTGCAGTACGCGATCAAGGATGGCGTGGTCTACTGCCTCGAGGTCAACCCGCGGGGCTCGCGCACGATTCCGTTCGTGTCGAAGGCGACCGGGGTCTCGCTGGCGCGGCTCGCCGCCGGGGTCATGGTCGGGAAATCGCTGGTCGAGCTGGGCTACACGGAAGAGGCGGAGGTTCCCGGCGTCGCGGTGAAGGAAGCCGTCTTCCCGTTCACCAAGCTGGCGGGCGTGGACACGCTGCTGGGCCCCGAGATGCGGTCCACGGGTGAAGTGATGGGGCTGGCCGATTCGTTCGGCTGGGCGTTCGCCAAGGCGCAGATCGCGGCCGACGGCGCGCTGCCCCTCGAAGGCGGCATCATGGTCACCGTGAACGACCGCGACAAGCCGACGGTGACGCCGATCGTGTCGCGGTTCCAGGGCCTGGGGTTCCGGATCTACGCCACGGACGGCACGGCGCGCTTCCTGTCTAAGCGCGGCGTGCCGTGCGAGCGGGTGCTGAAGGTGTGGGAAGGACGGCCGAACGCGGTGGATCTCATCCTGGCGGGCAAGGTGCAGCTGCTCATCAACACCCCGCTGGGGAAGTTCTCGCAGCGGGACGATTACGAACTCCGGCGCACGGCGCTCATGCACCGCGTGCCGTACACGACCACCATGTCAGCGGCCTCCGCGGCGTGCGACGCGATCATCGCGTTGAAGAGCTCACGCGGTGACGTTCTATCTCTTCAGGAGCGCTACGAGCGGTATCTCCGCCCGAGCGTCCCGGTGTCCTGATGGCGGCGAAAAAGAAGCCGGCGGCCAAGGCCGCGGCAAAGAAGCCCGCGGCAAAACACGCCGCCCCCAAGGCAAAGCCCAAGGCGGCGCCGGCCCGGCCGGCCAAGGCTCCGCCCGCGCCCGCGCGCAAGGACGCGAAGGTCGCGCCAGCCGCGAAGGCCGCGCCTTCCGCGAAGGCCGCGGCGGCCGTGAAGGCCGCGGCGGCCGTGAAGCCGGTGCTGGCGGGAAAGCCCCCGGCTTCGGCGCCCAAGCCCGGGGGGCCGGCGGCGAAGACCGCGCCGGCGGTCGAGGCCGCGCCGGGCAAGGTTGCGCGCACGCCGAAGACGGGATCATCCCGGCGTCCCTCCTCGGGGCCGCCGTTCCCCTCGCTGCCGGGCACGGTGAAATACGACGAACCGCTCGGCCGCCACACCACGTTCCGCATCGGCGGCCCGGCGAAAGTGCTCTTCACGCCTGGAACGCCCGAGGCGGTGGGTGAAGCCGTCGCGTGGGCGAAGCAGCACAACCTGCCGTGGCTGGTCCTCGGGCTCGGCTCCAACGTCCTCATCAAGGACGGCGGGTTTCCCGGGTTGGTGATCAAGATCGGCAAGGGTCTCGACACGGTGACGCCGAAAGGCAACACGTGGAAGGTCGGCGCGGGTCTCCCGACGCCGCTGCTGGCCCGGCGTACCGCCGACGCGGGGCTCGCCGGCGTGCAGCGCCTGGTGGGGGTGCCCGGTACGGTGGGCGGGGCCGTCTTCATGAATGCCGGCGCCCATGGCCAGGATTTCGAGAAGGTGATCCAGTCGGTGACGGTGCTGACGCCCAAGGGCGACATCGAGGAGCGGACCAAGAAGAACATTCCCTTCAGCTACCGGCGCAGCGGCCTGGACGGGTACGTGGTGCTGGCGTGCACGATCAAGCTGGAGGAGCGCAGCGTCGAGGGCGTGAAGGCCGACCTCGCGCTCATGATGAAGAAGCGCCGGGAAGGGACGCCGTTCGACCAGCCCTGCTGCGGGAGCGTGTTCAAGAATCCCGACCTGATGACGGCCGGACGGCTGATCGAGAAGTGCGGCCTCAAGGGCCGGCGGGTCGGCGGCGCCGAGATTTCGTCGATGCACGCCAACTACATCGTGAACCGTGGCGGCGCCACGTCGGAAGACGTGCTGAAGCTGATCGACGTCGCGCGCACCGCCGTGTTCAAGGAATTCGGGCTCGAGCTCGAGCTCGAGGTCAAGGTGCTGGGAGTGGCGAAGTGAGCGACTACTACGTGCATCCGTCGTCGTTCGTCGATGAAGGGGCGATCGTGGGGAAGGGCACCAAGGTCTGGCATTTCAGCCACGTGATGCCCGGCGCCATCATCGGCGAGCGGTGCAACATCGGGCAGAACTGCGT
>JAYTEN010000102.1:0-9288 GCA_043735145.1 Gemmatimonadota bacterium
CACGAGCGGCGATGAGCTGATGCACATCGACCGGTTTCTCGCCGGCCGCTCGCGCTACGGCGCGGCGGATGTGCTGGACTACCTGCTGGGGTAGTCCGCTGCCGTCATCAGCTACTTCACCAGCGCCGGCTCGAGCGTGTCAGCCCAACCGAGAAAGGCGACGTGGAATTCCCGCCAATCGACGCCGACCCCGATCATCTTGCTGCCATCGCGGCCTTCGTCCCGATCTTCGAGACGGCCGGCTTCGTGTTCGGCGCCTGGAGCGAGCTGCGGGAAGCCCGTCCGGGCGTCCAGGAGATGCCCTACTACATCTTCTCCCAGCCGGCAAAGGATTTCCTCGCCGCCGTGGGCCGCGCCGGTCTGGTCACGCCGTTCGATTGGGGCGCGTGGCTCGCCACGCCTGAGGGGAAATCGCTGAAGGAGGACCGCGCCGCGGTGACGCGCGCCGACATCGGCCAGCTCTCGCGGCTGCTCACCGCTATCATCCGCTCCGACCGGTTCTGCGAAGGCAGTATCGCGGGCGCGTTTGAGTCGGGACTGCTGACGGCGATCGTCCGACGGATCGCCGAGCTGGGTCGCTTGCCCAAGTTCTGAACGCGCCGCACATTAGACCGCCCCTACGAACCGTCCCCACGATCCCTCCGCAGGAGTTTCCGTGCGCCTTCAGCCTCAACGCGAAGAATTCGACGTTGCCATCGTCGGCTCGGGCGCCGGCGGCGGGATGGCCGCCTACATGCTCACGAAGGCCGGCGCGAATGTCGTGGTCCTCGAGGCCGGCGGGCCGTGGGACAACACCACCGACAGCGCGATGCTGAAATGGCCCTACGAAACCCAGCGCCGCGGCGCCGGGACGCGCGAGCGGCCCTTCGGTGAATTCGACGCCTGCATCGGCGGATGGGACATCGCCGGTGAGCCGTACACGCGCGCCGAGGGGACGAACTTCTCGTGGTGGCGCGCGCGGATGGTGGGCGGGCGCACCAACCACTGGGGCCGCATTTCGCTCCGCTTCGGCCCCGACGACTTCCACCGCGGCGACCTCGACGGTCTCTCCCCCAACTGGCCCATCACCTACGACGACATCAAGCCGTACTACGACCGCCTCGACAAGCTGGTCGGCATCTTCGGCAGCAACGAGGGCTTCCACAATCAGCCCGACGGCTACTTCCTGCCGCCGCCGCGCCCGCGCGCCTACGAGCTGATGGTCATGGACGCGTCGAAGCGCCTGAATGTGACCTGCGTGCCGGCGCGCCTCTCGATCATCACGCGCCCCCTCAACGGCCGGCCCGGCTGCCACTACTGCGGCGAGTGCAACCGCGGCTGCTCGGTGAACGCGAATTTCACCAGCACCAACGTCCTCCTCGCTCCCGCGATGGCCACGCGCCGCCTGACGATGATGACCAACGCTATGGTGCGCGAGGTGACGTTAGGCGCAGACGGCAAGGCCAACGGTGTCTCGTACATCGACAAGTCCGACGGCCAGGACAAGCACGTGCGCGCGAAGATCGTGGTCCTCGCCGCCAGCGCGCTGGAGTCGTCGCGGCTGCTGCTGAACTCGAAGTCGTCGCGCTTCCCCAACGGCCTCGCCAATTCCAGCGGCAAGGTGGGGCGCGACATCACCGATACGACGGGCAGCGACGTCGCCGGATTCATCCCGCGCCTCGTCGGCCGCACCAACTACAACGAGGACGGCGTCGGCGGCGGGCACGTGTACATGCCGTGGTGGCTCGACAACAAGACCCTCGACTTTCCGCGCGGCTACCACATCGAAGTCTGGGGCGGCCGCGGCCAGCCGGGCGCCGGATTCTTCGGCGGCATGCACCGCTATCCGCCCGGCGGCGGCTACGGCGCCGCGCTGAAGGACAACTACCGCAAGTACTGGGGCACCACCATCGGCTTCTCCGGACGCGGCGAGATGATCCCCAACACCGGCACGTACTGCGAGCTGGACCCGGCGGTGAAGGACGCCTTCGGGATCCCGGTGCTGAAGTTCCACTGGCAGTGGACCGACCACGAGTACAACCAGGTGCGCCACATGCAGACGACGTTCCGCGCCCTGGTCGAAGCCATGGGCGGCCAGGTGTTTTCGGCGATGCCGACGCGCGAGCAGGGCTTCGGCATCGCCGCCGGCGGCACCATCATCCACGAGCTGGGCGGCACCCAGATGGGCAGCGACCCCTCGAAGTCCGTGCTCAACGCCCACTGCCAGGCGCACGAAGTGCCTAACCTCTTCGTCGCCGATGGCGGACCCTTCGTATCCCAGGCCGACAAGAATCCCACGTGGTCGATCATGGCGCTGTCGATGCGCACCAGCCAGTACATCGCCACTCAGCGTAGAGCGAGGGCGCTGTGAAACAGTCGCCAAGTCGCCTGGTCGCCAAGTCGCCTGGTCCCGAATCACTGGACCGTCGTGAGGCGATTGCATCCATGGGTGTGGGCGCTCTTGCCGCCTACGGCGTCGGTACGCCGAGCTGGGACAAGTTCAAGAGTCTCACGGCTAGCGGGCAACAGGCCGCCACGTTCTTCAGCGCGGCCGAAACGGCGATGCTGCGCGTCCTGGTTGACCTGATCATCCCGCGCGATGCGAAGTCAGGCAGCGCCACCGATTCCGGCGCGATTCCCTACATGGATTTTGTCGTCGGCGACGGCAGCGAGCGCTCGAAGCAGGCGTGGCGCGACGGACTGAAGTGGTTCGACGATGAGTCGGGCCGGCGCTTCAACAAGTCCTTTACCCAGGCCGCCGAAGCCGAGCGCACGCAGATCCTCGACCTCGTCGCCTTCCCGGCGCGCGCGGCCGCCGAGCTGCGGCCGCAGGTGGACTTCTTCAATCGCCTGCGCGACCTCACCGCCTCGGCCTTCTTCTCCAGCCGCATGGGCGTCGAAGACCTCGGCTACCTCGGCGGCGTCGTGAACATCGAATGGACCGGCGCGCCGCCCGCGGCGCTGCGCGAGTTGGGCGTCAGTTACGCCGAGTGGGACGCGAAATACGGCCACGCGCCTGGCGTGCCGACGGGCCCCGCAACTCACGTCGGCCACCCCGGTCCGCGGTCCCCGGTCCCCGGTCGCCGGCGCCCATGACCCAGGCGCCACTTGGCATTGGCATCATCGGCAGCGGCTTCAACGCACAGTTCCACCTCCAGGCATTCCAGCAGGTCCGCGACTGCGAGATCGTCGGCGTCTGGAGTCCGCACGTGGCGAATGCGCAGGGCACCGCGAAGCTGGCGCGCGGCCTCGGCCTCGGCGCCACGAAGGCGTACAAGTCCATCGCCGCGATGGTCGCCGACCGGAAGATCCAGGCGCTCTGGCTCTGCGGCCCGAACCACGCGCGCATCGAGAACGTCGAGGAGATCTGCTCGACCATCGATCGCGGCCGCGGCGAGCTCGTGGGCCTCGCCTGCGAGAAGCCGCTCGCCCGCAACGTGGCCGAGGCGAAGCAGGTCGCCGCGATGGCGAAGACGTCCGGACTCCAGACCGGGTACCTCGAGAACCAGCTGTTCGCGCCGCAGGTGATGGCGGGCCGCTCGCTCCTCTGGGCGCGGGGCGCGAAGCTGACCGGCCGGCCGTACCTCGCGCGCGCGGCGGAAGAACACGCGGGCCCACACCGCCCCTGGTTCTGGCAGGGCAAGCTCCAGGGCGGCGGCGTGCTCAACGACATGATGTGTCACTCGGCGCTCATGGTGCGCCACCTGCTCACCGAGCCGGGCCAGCCGCTCTCGACGGTCAAGCCGAAGCGCATCACCGCGCACATCGCCTCGCTGAAGTGGACGCGGCCCGCCTACGCGAAGAAACTCGCGAAGGCGATGCCGGGCACCAACTACGCGCGCACGCCGGCCGAGGACTTCGCGAGCGTGCACATCGAGTTCGAGACCGCCGACGGCTACACCGTGCACGGCGAGGCCACGACGTCGTGGAGTTTCATCGGCGCGGGGCTTCGCCTTTCGGCCGAGCTGCTGGGGCCCGAATACTCGATGCAGTGGAACTCGCTCGACGCGGGGCTGAAGCTCTTCTTTTCGCGCGAGGTGCGCGGCCGGCAGGGCGAGGACCTGGTCGAGAAGCAGAACGCCGAGACGGGGCAGATGCCCGTGGTCGCCGACGAGCCCGCGGCCTATGGCTACGCCAATGAGGACCGGCATTTCGTCCGGGTCTTCCAGGGAAAGGAAAAGCCGCTGCTCACCTTCGCCGACGGCGTCGAAGTCGTGAAGATGCTGATGACCGCGTACCAGAGCGCGGAGCAGGGCAAGACGCTCGCCTTCCCGCCGAAGAACATCGACAAGTTCGTCCCGAAAGTCGCCAGGGGAACGTGGAAGCCATGATCAAACCGTCCGTGCGCGCGCGTATTGCCGGGGCGGGCCTCGTGTCCGCCCTTCTCGTTGTGTCCCCGGGCGTCCGGACGCCGGCGGACGTCGTGCCTAACGACTTGCAGCGCGCCGCCGGCACCCGGCACGGCGACACCGTGCGCGTCAGCCTCGTCGCCCAGGTCGCCCGCTGGCGTCCCGACACGCTGAGCGACCATTGGGTGGAGGCCGACGTCTTTGGGGAGGAAGGCCGCGCACCGTCCATTCCCGGGCCGCTCATCCGGCTGCCCGCCGGCGGACACATCGCGCTCACCGTCCGCAACACCCTCGGCGATACGCTGCTCCTCGTCGGGATGGGCTCGCGCGCCGGGTTCCCCGAGGGCGACACGCTGCGCATCGCGCCGGGTGGCCAGCGGTCCTTCGACGTGCCGGCGCTTCCGCCCGGCACGTGGCCGTGGTACGGCGCGACGAAGCACGATACCACCGTCGTGGTCGCCGGCCACGGCCGGCAGCTGACCGGGATCGTGCAGGTCGGCGATCCGCGGCCGGGCGAGCGGCTGATCGCGATCAACATCTTCCAGGCCCCGAGGGACACGGCCAGGCCCGATGGCGCCGAATGGGTCTTCTGGACGCTCAACGGCCGCATGTGGCCATCGACCGAACGCTTCACGTTCGACGTGGGCGACACGGTGCGCTGGCGGTTCGTGGACCTGACCGGCGACCAGCATCCGATGCACCTGCACGGGTTCTACTTCCGGGTGGACGGCCGGAGCACCTGGAATCACGACACCACCTACGCGGCGGGTGAGCAGCGGCTCGCGGTCACCGAGGTGCCGCCGCCGATCGGTACGCTGGCGATCACCTGGGTGCCGACGCGGCCGGGGCAGTGGCTGATGCACTGCCACAAGGCGCCGCACATGGGGAGCCTCAACCACCGCTCGCTGGCGCGCGACACCAGCGCCGAGGTGATGCACGGTCACCTGGATGCCGCCCAGCACATGCTCACCGGCATGGGCGGGCTCATCCTGGGCATCACGGTGCGTGGCCGCCCCGCGGACTTCTCCGCCGACACGCCGTCACAGCGCCTGCGGCTGCTGGTCCAGCGGCGGGCCAACGTCTTCCCTGGCGCCGAGGAAGGCTACGGCTATGTGTTGCAGGGCGCCGGCACGCCGGCGCCGGACTCGATCCAGATTCCCGGGCCGGTCCTGACACTCACGCGCGGCCAGCTCACCGAGATCACGGTCGTGAACCGGCTGCCGTGGAGCACGACCGTTCACTGGCATGGCATCGAGCTGGAGAGCTACTACGACGGCGTGGGTGGGTGGAGCGGCGTGGCGGGGCGGCTCGCGCCCATGATCGCGCCCGGCGATTCGTTCGTCGTGCGCATGCGGCCGCCGCGCGCGGGGACGTTCATGTACCACACGCATGTCGCCGAAGCGAGGACGATGAATCGCGGCCTGCTCGCGCCGCTGCTGGTGCTCGAGCCGGGACAGCGCTACGACCCCGCCACCGACCACGTGCTGCTGATGCACATGAGCGGCACCGGCGATTCGTCGCTCGTGGTGTTCAACGGCTCGAGGCACCCGGTGCCACTCACGATGACGGCTGGGGTCCGGCAGCGCCTGCGGTTCATCACGTTGATGGCGGACGACGACGCCACGATCACGCTGCAATCCGATTCGGCGACCGTGCTCCCGTGGCGCCCGGTGGCGAAGGATGGCGCCGCGCTACCAGCGTCGCTGGCCGTCGCGGGACCCGGCCGCGTGCGCATGAGCCCGGGCGAAACCTTCGACGTCGAATTCACGCCGGGCAGCGGCCCCCTCGCGATTCACGTGCGGAGCTCCAACAGCTTCGACGTCCCGATTCGCATCCGGTAAACGAAGGGTCGAAGCGTCAAAGCGTCAAAGCGTTGCAATCACGTTTCGACGTTTCGACGTTTCGACGGTACTACCAGCTCAGCCAGTAACTCGCCTTGACCTGGAACAGGTTGCTCGGCCGCAGCCCGAAGAGATCGCCCAGGTTGCGTGTGACCGAGCCATTCCCCTCGGCGCCGCCGAAGTCGGAGCGGCCCTGCTGCCACACCACGAACAGCGTGGAGCCGGGACGATACTCCCACCGCAGCACCAGATTCGAGTTGAACGCCTTGAAGTTGAACCCGCCCGGCGCGTAGGTCGGATCCGCATACGGCTGATAGCGCGAGCCGATGTCGGCCGCGCGCGGCGTCGCCGTGATCTCCCGGGCATTGCTGTACGTCCCCTTGCTGACGAAGGGATTGGCGTACACCTGGACCGACAGGGTCGGCGTCAGGGTGTAGTCGAGTCGCAGGTTGAGCGACGCCTGCGTCTGCTCGAGGTGCGCGAACAGGTAGTGCGTCGTGCCGCCGAACGACGTCGCCGGGCGCGGCTGGAGGTCGTTGGTCCGCTTCGTCAGGCTGACGCCCACGCTGGGCTGGAACCGCGACGACACCCGGAGATTCACGTTGCCGCTGGCGTTGACGGAGTGCGATGCGCCGCGGTCGCCCCGGAACAGGTTCACGAAGAGAGTGGGCACGATCACCCTGCGGCCGTCGCCTTCCATGCCGAACCAGGGCGCGATGTAGGCATCCTGCCGCACCGCCGGTCCGCCGCGGGTGCAGTCGAAGTCGCAGAAGGTCGAGCCGAGCTGGCCCAGCGTGCCGCCGAGGTGGACCCACATCCGGTTGGGCAGCTGGGTGTGCATGTTGGTGTTGAAGGCCCGCTCGCGCGGCGTGCCGGCGGTATTCCAGTTCTGCCACCAGTTCACGTTCCAGAACAGCTGCCGCTGCACCCGCGACGGCTTCGAGGTGCGGACCTGCGCCCACGTCGCCCAGGTCTGGTTGTCGGTGCGCATGAGGAAGCCAAGATCGTTAGGCTCGAATCCGGCCGAGTGGCGCTGGTAGCTGGTCTGCCACCGCAGGAGCTTGCCGCCGACCTTGCCGAACTGGAGCTCCTGGGCGTTGCCGCCGAGCGCGGTGCGGGTGGGGTCGAAGGTCACGCCGCCGTCGGGCCGCTGGAAATAGTGGACCGGGCTCTGCTGCGTCGCGGCGATCGCCGCGGCCGAGCCGGCCACGTGGCTGAAGTCGAGCGAGCCCGACACCTCGTAGCGGTTGGCCAGGAAGCGGTGACGGAAATCGAGCGCCCCGACCAGCGCCGTCCGGTGCAGGTACGGCGCGCTGGCGGGATCGAGGGCGCGGTTCACCATCGTCAGCATGCCGCCGAAGCCGCTCGCGCCGTGGCGGAAATCCTGCTGGAAGCGCGCCGCGAGATAGTTGGTCGACGGCTCCATCGTGGTATCGCCGCGGCCCGTGACACGCTGCGTGATCGCGTCCATCAGGCCCACGGCCATGCTGCCGATGCGTCCGGTGAGCTTCGAGGCGCCGAGGATGCGCGAGCTGGAGGGCGAGGTGTTGTCGCCGTAGAAGCCGAGCTGCGGGGCGCGCCCGATGCGCCGGGAGTAGAAGAGGTTCTCGCCCGAGCAGTTCACGACGTTGCAGTTGACGTTGAACGAGAAGAGGCCGCCGCCCTCGACGAAGAAGGGCCGGCGCTCCGAGAGGAATGTTTCGAAGGCGCTGAGGTTCAGCACCGCCGGGTCCTGGTCCACCTGGCCGAAGTCGGGATTCACCGTCGCGTCGAGGGTCAGGCTCGACGTGAGCCCGTACTTCACGTTGCCGCCGATGTCGAACTGCTGCGCCCGTCCGTAGTCGCCGGCGGAGTTCTGGCGCGAGTCGTTCTTCGCGACGACGTACGGCGTCACCTCGAGGCGGCGGGGGGAACCGAGTCCCACGAGGCCGCGCAGCTCGCCGAACTGCGAGGGCATGCCGGGGCGCGAGCGGCGGAACACCGGCCAGCTCTCGCGCTCCGAGTAGCGCTGGAGGTCGCGCCACACCGCAAAGCCGAAGACGTTGCTGTCGGCCGGCGAGTAGCGCAGCTGCGACAGCGGAATGCGGTACTCGGCCGTCCAGCCCAGCGAATCCACCGTGGTCGCGACATCCCACACCGCGTCCCAGGCATCATCCTCGTTGCCGTCGTTGGTGATCGCCATGTCGATCTTGACGCCGGCCGGATTCACGCCAAACTCGAAGCCCGAGCGCCGGTCGTGATACGAATCGATCATGACCCAGATCTTGTCCGAGGCGGTCCAGCTGTCGCGCCGGGCGAGCACCTTCAGGATACTGTCGGGATGCGGGTCGAAGGCGCGCACGAAGACGAAGATGTGCTTGTCGTCGTAGGCGACCCGGGCTTCCGTCCGGAAGCGCGCCGGGCCATCCTCCGTGGGCTGCCACTGGCGCAGATCGGTGATCGGGGACGCGGTGCGCCAGATTGCATCGTCATCCTTGCCGTCGAGGACCGGCGGCTCCGCGGTCCGCACCGCCACCGCGGGCGGCGGGCTGTCGGGAGAGGTGACACGGGGCGCATGACCCGGCGCGGCACTCGCGAGGCCCTGCTGGACGGCCATAGTCAGCGCAAAGACGAACGACATGCAGGTTCCTTGGAAGGTTCATCCCATACGACAACCACACCTGTAGAAAGGTTGTAAGACGCTCATGCAGAGGACCTCTTGTTGCACGGTGATACTGATGTGCCTGGTCGTGACGGCTCCGCTTCAGGCCCAGCAACATCCCGAGGGGCCGATGCCTCCCGGTGCGCAGTACGCGGTGCATTCCTGGACCCGGCCGCGGCCGCGGGTGGTGGAGCCGGGGCCGCCGCCGTCGGACGCGATCGTGCTGTTCAACGGGCGTAGTCTCTCCCGGTGGATGGCGGCCGAC
Source organism: Gemmatimonadota bacterium (assembly GCA_043735145.1). Taxonomy (GTDB): domain Bacteria; phylum Gemmatimonadota; class Gemmatimonadetes; order Gemmatimonadales; family JACORV01; genus DASXPG01. The sequence goes on from JAYTEN010000102.1 coordinate 9,076, forward strand.
AGCTCGGCGGCGAAGTGGGTGGTGCGCGGCGGCTACATGGAAGTGGTGCCCGGCACGGGATCGATGCAGACCCGGCAGGCCTTCGGTGACGTGCAGCTGCACATCGAGTTCGCCACGCCGCCGGCGCACGGGGAAGGACAGGAGCGCGGCAACAGCGGCGTCTTCCTGATGGGGCAGTACGAAGTGCAGGTGCTCGATTCCTGGCATAACGAC
>JAYTEN010000103.1:0-7229 GCA_043735145.1 Gemmatimonadota bacterium
AGCACGCTGTCGCCCGAAAACCCGAACTTGCCCAGGTGGCCCTGAACCTGGCCGCGCGTCCAGGTGTGCCGCAGGTCATAGATGATGTCGAAGATCGACCGGTCGCGCGGGACCTTGCCCAGGTCCTGGCGATAGTAGCCGGTGGTGATCGAGTCGGGCACCCGCACGCGACCCGCCTCGACCGGCCGTGACCCCGTGATCGACGAGAGCAGCGTGGACTTGCCCGTGCCGTTGGGCCCCACGAGCCCGATGACCTCGCCGCGCCTGACGATGGACGAAAAATCGTGCAGCAGCACCCGCTCGCCGAAGGCGATGCGCACCTGCTCGGCGACGATGACCTGGTCCCCGCCCCGGTCCTTCGCCTCGAACCGCACCGCCATCGCGCCTTCCGTCCCCGGCGGCGGCCCCAGGCGCGGCAGCCGGTTCAGGCGTTTGCGCCGTCCGACCGCCTGCTGGGCGTGGCGGCCGGCGAGGTTCCTGCGGATGTAATCCTCTTCCTTCGCCACCGCGGTCGCCTGCTTGTCGAAGGCGCGCTGCGCCGCGAGCCGCCGTTCGCCGCGCAGCTCCACGAAGCGCGAGTACGAACCCTCGTAGCCCACGGCGGTCCGGTCCTCGACGTGCAGCATGTGGTTGCAGACATTCTCGAGCAGGGCGCGGTCATGGCTGATGACGATGACGGCGCAGTCGAGCCCGCTGAGATAGTCCTCGAGCCAGCGCGTGGTATCGAGGTCGAGATGGTTGGTCGGCTCGTCGAGCAGCAGCAGGTCGGACGGCGCGGCGAGCTGCTGCACCAGGCCGAGCCGCCCGCGCTCGCCTCCCGACAGCGTCGAGACGAGCTGGGTGCGCGCCTTCTCGGGCTCGAAGCCCAGACCCGAGAGCACCGCGTCCACGCGCGCCGCGATCGAATAGCCGTCCTCGTGCTGAAAGCGCTCGAGGTCCCGGTCGTACTTGTTGAGCATCGCGTCGGTGATCCTGTCGCCGGCCGCCGACAGCGCATGCGCCTGGTCCTCGAGTGACTGCTCGAGCGCCAGCAGCTCGGCGAACGGCCCGGAGGCCGCTTCCCACACGCTCGTCGCGCCGGCGAAATCGCGATGCTGGTCCATCATCTGGACCTTGATGCCGCTCTGCCGGACCACCGTGCCGGTGGTCGGCTCCTGCCGGCCAATCGCCAGATTCAGCAGCGTGGTCTTTCCCGACCCGTTGCGGCCGACGATCCCCCAGCGGTCCCGGCGCTCGACCATGAAACTCACGTCGCGCAGCACCACCCGGTCGCCGAACGAGACGCCGACGCCCGTCATTGCCAATACACTCACTTGTTCTCCAACCAGCCTTTCCAGGTTGCTTCCGCGGGCCCGATCGTCACCTGATGCTGCCGGCGCACGAGAGGCAGTTTGAGCAGGCCCGGCTCCTGCGACAGCTTGCCGAGCCAGTGATCTTCACCATAACGGGCGGCGCCGAGTCCAAGCTCCTTGAAGCGCTTCGCCTCGCGGTCGAGCAGCGCCTCGATGCCGAACTTCTGCGAGAACCGCCGCAGCTCCCCCTGCGAGGCCGGCCGCACGTCGAGGTCCGAGAAATGAACCTTCACGCGCCGCTCGGCGAAGAATCGCAGAGCGGCGCGGGTGTCCCTGCTCTTGTTCGTCCCGAAGACCTGTACCTCCACTTACCGCTTGATCTCCATCTTCAGCAGGCGCTTCGCGACGATGAACACGATCAGCGCGACAATGATGAAATCGAGCGTCGCCCCGAGGATCTGCCCGAGGAGGATGGCCGACTCACCGACATGGCACTTGGGGTCCATCGGCAGGTTCGCGGGGCAATCCGGGCCGGGGGCGCCGGCCTTCAGCACCACGCGCCAGTCCCGCCAGTTGCCCCCGGGCAGAATCAGCGACACGATGGGCATGACCAGCCCATCGGTGAGCGCAGTCACCAGCTTGCCGGCCGCGCCGGCGATGACGACGGCGATGGCCAGCGCCAGGGCGTTGGTCTCCATCAGAAAGGTCCTGAAAGCGCCGAAAAAGGTCTCCTTTTCGACCACGACTGCCGGTTGTCCTGTCATGTAACCCTCCTGTAGGGGAAATCCTGCCTCCCGCGACGCCGCGCACCGCCACCGCCCGCGCCAGCCCCGGCGCATTATAGTGACCATGGTTACTCAAGGCGACTTCGACATCGGCGCGGTCAACCGGATCCGGGACCTGGGCGGAGACGTCCTGGTGAGCCGGATTGCGACTGTGTTCTCCACCTATGGCCAGGCCCGGGTCGCCGACGCGACCGCCGGGGACGCCGAAGGGGACCTGCCGAAGGTCGCCGCCGCGGCCCACGCCATCCGGTCGAGCGCGGCCAACGTGGGGGCGACCCGCCTCCTGGCCATCGCCACCGACCTCGAGCACGCGGCGCGCGCCAGCCGCACCGACGCCATTCCCGATCTGGTCATTGGCCTGCGCAACGCCTTCGACGGCGCGCGCGTCTACGTCCTCGGGTGCATTCCCGGAGGTGTTTCGTGAATCGGATCGCCGTGGTCGAAGACAATCCCGACAACCGCATGCTGCTCCAGGCGATGCTCGACGGGGCCTACGAGATCGACGAATACGAGACTGGCACCCACGCCCTCGAGGCCATCACGAAGCATTCCGCCGACCTGGTGCTGCTCGACATCTCGCTGCCCGGAATGGACGGCCTCGAGGTGCTGCGCCACCTGCGCGCGAATCCGCTGACCGCGGGCATACCGGTCATCGCGCTGACGGCGCACGCCATGACGGGCGACCGCGAGCGCTTTCTCGCCGCGGGCTTCGATGGCTACCTCACCAAGCCGATCGTGGACGATGCCGAGCTCGTCGCGGTGATCGAGCAGCACCTGGCGCGCGCCGCGCTGTGAGCGTCCGCGCGCGGATATTCGGCGGCCTGGCCGTCGTCCTCGCCCTCTTCTTCGGCGTGGCCGCGGTCTCGACGCAGAACATCCGGAAGCTGGTCCGCATCGAGGACCGGGTCACCGCCACCCAGGTCGCGCGCACCCAGGTGCATGCGTCGCTGAACCTCCTGATGGAAGCCGAGTCGGACGTGCGCGGATTTGCCCTGACCGGTGACCGGTCCTACATCGCCGGCCAGGCCCGCATCGAGCGGGCGCTCGTCTTTCATGTTTCGGAGCTCGACCGCCTGCTGGACCGCGACAGTGTCCAGGCCGAGCGCGTGCACCAGATCGGCCCCATGATCGCGCGACGGCTGGCCTTCATGCACGCCACCATCCGGGCGCGCGCGACCGCCGGACCGGCCGCGGCAGCCGCGGCCCTCCAGCCCGGACGGGTCCTCACGGATTCGCTGCGCACCATGCTCACCGGCATCGGCCGCGAGGTCGAATCGAACCTCGGACCGTTGGCGGCCCTCTCCGATCTCGCGGAACAGCGCGCCGTGTCCTTCGTCGTCTCCGGCGCCCTCGTCGCCGGCCTCGTCGTCGTGGTTCTCGCCTTGCTGCTGCGCCGCGATTTTGACCGGCGCAAGAAGGGCGAAGCACTCTATCACGGGGTGGTGGATGTGCTCGCCGAGGGCGTGTTCGTGCGCAACGCCGCCGGCCGGATCGTGGAGTGCAACCCCAGCGCTGCAAGGATCCTCGGCCTGTCGCGGCAGGAGATCCTGGCGATGCAGCAGGGTGCCATTGCGTGCTTCAAGGAAGACGGAACGCCGATGCCGCTCGACGAGCGTCCCGGGATGACGGCGCGACGCGACGCCGACGCGGTCCGGAGCGAGGTCATGGGGATTCGCCGTCCCAACGGCGAGATGCGCTGGCTGCTGGTCAACGCCGCCCCGATGTTCATGCCCGGCAGCACCAGCCTGCTCGGCGTCACGACCTCCTTCGCCGACATCACGCGGCGCAACGAAGCCGAGGCCGAAGTCCGCGACCAGCGGGAGCAGCTGCAGGATTTCCTGGACAACGCCTCCGACCTCATCGCCATCACCAACGGCGACGGCCGTCTGCTCTATGTCAACGGCGCCTTCCGCGCGGCCCTCGGCCTGCGCGAAGACGCCCAGGTCATGGGGCGTCCGCTGGCGGACTTCCTCGACAGCGCCGAGCGCGAGCGCCATGGCGCCCGGATGCGCAGCCTCATCGCCGGCGAGAGACTGAAGGACATCGAGGTCACGCTCCTCGCGGCGGACGGGCGCAGCGTCCCCGTGACCGGCGACCTCAGCTGCCGGTTCGAGAACGGCATGCCGGTCGCCTTCCGCGCCATCCTGCGGGACATGAGCGAGATCAACGCCGCGCAGGAACAGCTCATGCTCGCCATCGAGCAGGCGTCGTCCGCCAACCAGGCCAAGAGCGAGTTCCTCGCCAACATGAGCCACGAGCTGCGCACGCCGCTCAACTCGGTGATCGGCTTTGCGAGTGTGCTGATGCGCAACAAGAACGGCACGATGCCCCCCCAGGAGATCCAGTATCTCCAGCGGATTCACGACAATGGCCGGCACCTGCTGGGCCTCATCAACAGCGTGCTCGACCTCTCCAAGGTCGAAGCGGGCCGCATGGACATCGACCTGGCGCCGATCGATCTCGGGAACATGGTGCGCGAGACCCTGGCCCAGATGGAAGGCCACCTGCAGGGACGCCCGGTCGCGCTGCGCGCCGTGGTGCCCGAGGACCTCGCCGCGCTCACCACCGACGCCGGCAAGCTCAAGCAGGTGCTCATCAACCTGGTGGGCAACGGACTCAAGTTCACCGAGCAGGGCAGCGTCACGGTGCGGGTGGTGGCCGACGCCACGCATCACCCGGTCGCGATCGAGGTCGTCGACACCGGCATCGGCATTCCCGCCGACCGCCAGGGCGCCGTCTTCGAAGCTTTCCGTCAGGCCGACAACTCGACCGCGCGCCGCTTCGGCGGGACCGGCCTGGGCCTGACGATCACGCGCTCGATCTGCCAGCTGCTCGGCTACCAGATCAGCCTCACGAGCGAGCCGGGCGTCGGCACCACCTTCACCGTGTCGATCGCATCCGCCCTGACCGCGCCCCGCGCGCCCGTGACCGCGGAGAGCGAAACGCCCCGTGTGCTCATCATCGACGACGATCCCGACGCCCGGCTCCTGCTGTCGCAGTACGTGAACGATGCGGGCTGCCAGGCGGTGGCCATCGGCACCGGCGCGCACGGCCTGCGGCTCGCCGCCGAGCGCCAGCCGGCCCTCATCCTGCTCGACATCATGATGCCGCACATGAACGGCTTCGAGGTCCTGGAACGCCTGCGCGCCGACGCCACCCTCGCGGCCATCCCCGTCGTCATCGTGAGCATCGTCGCGACCGAGAATCGCAGGCGGGCGGTGGGCGCGACCGCCCTCATCGACAAGCCGGTGCGGCGCGAGGACATCGAAGCGGTGCTGCGCCAGTATACCGCGCACCCGGTGAGCGACGTCGGCGGCCAGCTCGGCGACATCATCAAGCAGACCCTGCTGGCGGCCGTATGACGCGCACCACCCGGGTGATCTCGCGCGACGACGTCGTCGCCGCCGTCATCGAAACCGAAGGCGAGCTGCGCCGCGCCCGCGACGAGGCCGAGGCCGCGAACCGCGCCAAGAGCGAGTTCCTGGCGAACATGAGTCACGAGCTGCGCACGCCGCTGAACTCGATCATCGGCTTCACCAGCGTGCTGCTGCGCAACAAGGCCGCCAACCTCAGTCCCCAGGACCTCGCCTATCTCGACCGCGTGCACGAGAACGGCAAGCACCTGCTCGGCCTGATCAACGGCGTGCTCGACCTGTCCAAGGTCGAAGCGGGGCGGATGGAGATCGAGGAGGCCGACGTGGATCTCGGCGCCCTGGTCGACGAAACGCTGGCGCTGCTGCAGGGACAGGTGTCGGGCCGCGACGTGGTGCTGAACGCCGAGTACCCGGTGGCGATGACCACCCTGGCGACCGACGCCGTCAAGCTGAAGCAGGTGCTCATCAACCTGGTGGGCAACGCCCTGAAGTTCACCGAGCGCGGCAGCATCACGGTCCGCGTCGTCGCCGATCCGGCCACCCGGCGGCCGCTGCGCATCGACGTGAGCGACACCGGCATCGGCATCTCGCCGCAGCGGCAGGAAAGCGTCTTCGAGGCATTCCGGCAGGAAGACAACACCACGTCACGGAAGTACGGTGGTACCGGCCTCGGCCTCACGATCACGCGGGCCCTCCTCAAGGTGCTCGGCTGCCGCATCACCCTGGTCAGCGAGCCCGCCAAGGGGTCCACCTTCAGCGTGCACTTCGACGGCGTCGCGACGCCGGACGTGGCGGCGCCCGCGGAGGCCGTGCTGCGCGGCCACCGCGTGCTCATCGTGGACGACTCGCCCGAGAACCGCGACCTGCTCGCCGCGAAAGTGCGCGACGCGGGAGGGGAAGCGATTCTCGCCGAGGCCGCCGGCGGGCCTGGTGCCCTGACGCTGCCCCCGACGATGGCGATCGTGGGCGTGCAGGTGCCCGAGATGCTCGGGATCGACGCCATCGAGCCCCTGCGCCAGCGGTTCGCGCGCACCGACTGCCAGACCGTGGTGGTCGGGATCGTGGCCAGCCGCCTGCGCGGACGCTCCGTCGCCGCCGTCGAACTGCTCGACCACGCGTGCGACGGCGGAGCGCTCACCGCGTCGCTGTGGCGCCAGCTCGAAGCGCCGGCGCACGAGGCCGAGGAGCGCCTGCTTGCGCTGCTCCGCCGCCGACAGGCGGCCTGAGGAGCGCCAGCGCTTTACTATTGATAATGCACACTGCCGCGCGCACCCGGGGATTCACCGAGTCGGTCATCCGCTCGATGACCCGTCTCGCCAACCAGCACGGCGCCATCAACCTGGCGCAGGGCTTCCCGAATTTTCCCTGCCCCGACGTGCTGAAGGAAGCCGCCGCGAAAGCGATCCGCGACGATATCAACCAGTACGCCATCACCTGGGGCAGCCGGCGACTGCGCCTCGCGCTGGCGAAGAAGTACGCCGAGTGGTACGGCATGGACGTCGACCCCGAGCGGCATGTCACCGTGACCTGCGGCGCGACGGAAGCGATGGCCGCGGCGCTTATGGCCATCGTGGACCCGGCCGACGAAGTGGTGATCTTCGAGCCCTTCTACGAGAACTACGGGCCCGACGCGATCCTCTGCGGCGCGACGCCGGTCTTCGTACCGATCCTGCCGGGCCAGCCGCTCGACCTCGACCGCGTGCGCGCGGCCTTCTCGCCGCGCACCCGCGCCATCATCGTCAACACGCCGAACAACCCCACCGGCCGGGTCTTCACCC
>JAYTEN010000104.1:0-1587 GCA_043735145.1 Gemmatimonadota bacterium
GTCGAGCAGGTCTACCAGGCGCGCCAGCTCGGCGTGCGGTCGGATGCCGGCGCCGCACCCCAGGGCCGCGCGTTCCCCAGTTACTTCTACGTGACCAACACGGTCGCGCGCGCGCTGCTCGGCGCTGACCCCGCGAGCGCGGCTCCCGGCGCCTCGGGCGCCACCGTCTCGGGCGGCATCCGGTTCGCCGAATCGCGCGCCCCCGGCCGCAACGTCGTCGCGATCCTGCGCGGCTCCGACCCGGTCCTGCGCAACGAGTACGTGACAATCGGCGCGCATAACGACCACATCGGCTTCAGTCACCGCCCCCAGGACCACGACTCGGTCCGTGCCTACCACCTGCTGGTGGCGCCGCAGGGTGCCGACGACTCGAACCGTCCGCCCACGCCGGAAGAGTCGCAGCGCATCCGCGCCATGACCGACAGCCTGCACGCGCTGCACGGCGGCGCGCGCCCCGATTCGATCAGCAATGGCGCCGACGACGACGGCTCGGGCACCGTCAGCCTGCTCGAGATCGCCGAGTACTGGGCCCAGGCTCGCCACCGGCCCAAGCGGTCGCTGATCTTCGTCTGGCATGCCGGCGAAGAGTACGGGATGTTCGGGTCGCGCTACTTCACCGACCATACCACGGTGCCGCGGGATTCGATCGTCGCCGAGCTCAACGTGGACATGATCGGCCGCGGCGGGGACGCCGACATCACCGGCGTTACCAAGGAGGGCGCCAGGATCCACGGCGGCCCGGGCTACGTGCAGCTCATCGGGTCGCGGCGGCTTTCCACCGAGCTCGGTGACCTCGCCGAGACGGTGAACCGCGAGAAGCACCTGGGCCTCAACTTCGACTATTCGCTCGACGCCAACGGCCATTCGCAGAACATCTACTGCCGCAGCGACCACGCCATGTACGCGCGCTGGGGCATTCCGGTCGTCTTCTTCACGACGGGCGGCCACGCCGACTATCACCAGGTGACGGACGAGCCGCAGTACATCGACTACAACCGCATGGAGCGCGTCGCCAGCATGATTTCGGCGCTCGCGGAGCGGGTGGGGAATCTCGATCACCGCGTGGTGGTGGACCACCCGCGCCCGGACCCGAACGCGCAGTGCCAGCAGTAGGCATTGGCTGAACCAGCGGTCGAAGCGCCCGGGCACGTGTCCGGGCGCTTCCGCTTGCTGCTAGCTTTGGACATGAGCCTGGTCGATGGATTTCATCATGTCAGTCTTTCGGTGACCGATCTCGCGCGCGCGAAGCACTTCTACGGGGAGGTGCTCGGGCTGCTCGAGCTGGAGCGGCCGCCGTTTGATTTTCCGGGCGCGTGGTACGACCTCGGCAACGCGCAGCTGCACCTGATCGTGCATGCGAGCCAGCGCTCCCTGCGCGGCACCACCGACGTGGATTCGCGCGACGGGCATTTCGCGCTGCGGGTGCGCGGCTACGCCGCGGCGGTGGACCGCCTCCGCGCGCACGGCGTCGCCTTCGTCGAGAGGCCGATCAACGCCACGCAATGGGCGCAGATCCACCTCACCGATCCCGACGGCAATGGAATCGAGCTGAATGCCGAAGCCGTCTAGCGGCGACGCCGCGGCCGG
>JAYTEN010000105.1:0-7683 GCA_043735145.1 Gemmatimonadota bacterium
AGCACTCGGCGGGGCGATCGTTGACTACCAGCACGCCGTCGGCGCCGGGATATCGGCTGCCGGTCGAGGCGGCAACGACGCACTGCACCTCGGGGCGCCTGGCACGAACGATGCGCGCCGCCTCCCGGAACGCCGGCCAGAGCCTCATCGTTTCCTGGGTGCGGCTCCCCGGGAAGATGCCGAGCACCGGGCGGCCCGGGTCGAGCCCCAGCCGCGCCTTGATCGCCGCGCGGTCGCCCTCCGGCGGCGGCCGGTCGAGCAGCGGATGGCCGACATAGGCCGCCCGCAGGCCGTGCCGGCCGAAGAACTCTTCCTCGAATGGCAGGATGACGGCCAGGCGCGCCACGTCCCGGGCCATGTTCTTCACCCGGCTCTCGTGCCAGGCCCAGAGCTGCGGCGCGATATACCAGAGGACGGGCACGCCGAGCCGCTTCGCCGTCCGCGCCACCCGCATATGAAAGCCGGGATAGTCCACCAGGACGATCAGCTGCACGTCGCCGCGCGCCAGGCGCCGCGCGATCCGCCGCTCGAGCGCCAGGTGGGCGGGAATCTTCTTCACCACCTCGACGAACCCGAGCACCGTCAGGCGCTCCATGCGCTGCAACATCTCGACCCCAGCGGCCGCCATCCTTGCGCCCCCTACCCCTTCCACCTTTACCCCCGGCATTTGCCGGCGCAGCGCGTTGACAAATGCCGCCGCGTGCGCATCGCCCGACGGCTCGCCGGCCGACACGAACACCGTGGCGCTCACGACGTGAGGCGCGCGGCCGGCCCCATCGCCTCCATGACGCGGAAGGCGAGCCGCAGCGCGTCCAGGCCCTCGGCGCCCGACACCGCGACCGGCTCCTCGCCCCGCACCGCCCGGGTGAAGCTCGCCAGCTCGAGCTGGAGCGAGTCGCCCTCGGGCGCTTCCAGGGCGATCTGCTCCACGAACTGTGACAGCTCGGGCACCGCCCCGGTCCCCGGTCCCCGGTCCCCGGTCCCCAGTCCCCGGTCCTCGGTCCCCGCCTTCTGCATCATCATGTACTGCAGCAAGGCATCCGGCTTGAGGCGGAGGAATTCGCCGGTGCCTGACGAGAGATCGAGCGACAGGTAGCCGGTCGGCTGGAAGATGCGCAGCTTGCGCACCCGCTCGCGCGCCATGCGGCTCGCCGTGAGGTTGGCCACCGCGCCGCTGGCGAACTCGATGCGCGCCGTCGCGATGTCCACCGACGGCGTCACGATGCCGATCCCCGACGCGCGCACGTCCCGCACCGGCTCCTTCACCAGCGAGAGCACGAGATCGAGGTCGTGGATCATGAGATCGAGGATCACGGCAACCTCGCTGCCGCGCAGGCCGAAGGGCGCGACGCGGTCCGACTCGATGTACCGCGGCTTCGCGAGGTGCGGCGCCGCGGCCCGCACCGCGCGATTGAAGCGCTCGATGTGCCCGGTCTGGAGCACGACACCCTGCCGTGCCGCCGCATCCACCAGCTCCTCGGCCTCGGCCACGGTCGCGGCGACCGGCTTCTCCATCAGGACATGCCGGCCCTTCGCGATGGCGGCCATGCCGGTGGCGTGGTGCTCGGTCGTCGGCGTGACGATCGAGACCGCCTCGACGGCGTCGAGCAGCGCGGCATAGGTCGCGAAGGCGGTGGTGCCGAGCTGGGCGGCGACCTCGGCGGCCCGCTCGGGGCGGGCATCGAAGATGCCGGCCAGGCGGACGCCGGGCATGCTCGCGTAATGTCGGGCGTGATGGAAACCGAGACTGCCCACCCCGGCGACGCCGACGGCGAGCGGCGTGCCGCTCACACCATGACCCCGCGGTCGCTGGCCTCGATGAACTGCATGAGCGTCTCGAGCTCGGGGCACGACGCGATTTCGGCGCGGACCCGCTCGGTGGCCTGCGTAATGTTGAGCGAGGAGCGGAAGAAGTACCGGTACGCCTGCTGGAGGGTGTCGACCGCTTCCTTCGAGAAGCCGTTGCGCTCGAGCCCGATCTTGTTGAGGCCGAGCACCCGCTCGCCGTCGGTGCGGCAGAAGGGCGGCACATCCTTGCGGATGGCCGAATGGCCGCCGACGTAGGCGTAGGTGCCGACCCGCACGAACTGCTGGATGCCCGTCATCCCGTTGATGATCGCCTTCTCGCCCACCTCGACGTGGCCCGCGAGGCCGCTGCTGCTGGAGACGATGGCGCCATCCTCCAGGTGGCAGTCGTGGCCCACGTGCACGTACGACATCAGCAGGCAGCCCTTCCCGACCGTGGTGCGGAAGGAGTGCGTGGTGCCGCGGTTCACCGTCACGAACTCCCGCACCACGCTGTCGTCGCCGATCTCGGCCCACGTCTCTTCGCCCTTGAACTTCAGGTCCTGCGGGTCGCCGCCGATGATCGAGCTGGCGCCGATCTTCACCCGCGTGCCCAGCTTCACCCGCTGCTCCAGCATCGCGTGCGGGCCGAGGACGCAGTCGTCGCCGGTAATGACCTGCGGGCCGATGATGGCGTAGGGCCCCACCGACACTCGGGCGCCGAGCTCGGCGTCCTTCGCGACGATTGCGGTGGGATGGATCTGCGGCGGCATCTAGCGGTCCACGACGGCGGCCATCATTTCGGCCTCGCAGACGAGGTGGCCGTCCACGAAGGCCTCGCCGCGCATGCGGCACATCTTGCCGCCGAACTTGATCATGGTCAGCTCGAAGCGGAGCTGATCCCCCGGCACCACGGGGCGGCGGAACTTCACGCTGTCGAGGGACATGAAGTAGACCACCTTGTTGCCGTGGTCCTCCGCCGGGACCAGCGACATCAGCAGCAGGCCGCCGGCCTGCGCCATCGCCTCGATGATGAGCACGCCCGGCATCACCGGGTGGCCGGGGAAATGGCCCTGGAAGAACGGCTCATTGATGGTGACGTTCTTGATGCCGACGATCCGCTTCTTCTCTTCCATCTCGATGATGCGGTCCACCAGCAGCATCGGGTAGCGGTGCGGCATGACTTCGACGATCCGGCGCACGTCCATCAACGGCGCGCCGGCGCGCTGGGCCCGCTGCCGCAGCGCGCGCCCCAGTGCCACGTTGCCCCGGTGGCTCGGCCGAGTGGCCACGATCTGCGCGCGGATGCGCCCCCCGAGCAGCGCGAGGTCCCCCAGCAGGTCGCCCGCCTTGTGGCGCACGAATTCGTCGGGCCAGCGCAGCGTCGTCCCCACGACGGACGTCTCGTCGAGGACGATGGCGTTGTCGGTGCTGCCGCCGCCGATGAGGCCCTTGGCCCGCAGCGCCTCGACTTCCTTCACGAACCCGAAGGTCCGCGCCCGCGCCAGCTCGGTGTCGAAGGCCCGCTCGTCCACGTCGAACGTCGCCTGCTGCCGGCCGATGAGCGGATGCGGAAACTGGATCGTCACCGAGAGCGACAGCTTCGGCGCGGGCCCGACCAGGTAGGTGGAGTCGCCGTCGGTGACGGTGAAGGCTTCGCGCACCACGTACTCGTCGGCCTCGCCGCCGTGCTCGACCGGCTCGGCCTCGCGCAGCGCCGTGAGGAAGGGCTCGAACGACCCGTCGCGGATCGGCGGCTCGGGGCCGTCGATGTCGATGATGAGGTCGTCGATCTCGAGGGCGTTCACCGCGGCGAGCAGGTGCTCGACGGTATGCACCTCGGCGGTGCCGTTGGCCAGGGCGGTGCGGCGCTCCATCGCCGTCACACTCGTCAGGCGCACGGCAATGAGGGGCTGCTGGTCGAGGTCGGTGCGCCGGAACGCCACGCCATGGCCCAGCGGCGCCGGCCGGAACGTGACGGTGGTCCGGGCGCCGGTATGGATGCCGACCCCGTCCAGGCTCGCCGCGCGGCGCACCGTGCGCCGCTGCTGGCTACTCGGCTTGGTTCCGTTCACGCTTGACCAGCTCCTCCAGCTCGCGCACGATGGGTGTCAATCGCTTGATGGCGGCGACCTCCCGCAGGTACTGGCGATGGTCGCGGGCCGGCGTGCCCCAGAGTGTCTGGCCCGGCTCCGTGGTGCCGATGACGCCGGCCTGCGCCGCGACCCGCGTGCCGCGCTTGATCGTCAGGTGCCCGGTGACGCCGACCTGCCCGGCGATCACCACGTCGTCTTCCACGATGGTCGACCCGGCGATCCCCACGAACGCCATGATCAGGCAGCGCTTGCCGATCCGCACGTTATGCGCGATGTGCACCAGGTTGTCGAGCTTGCTGCCGGCTCCGATCACCGTATCCGACACGCTGCCGCGGTCGATGCAGGTGTTGGCCCCGATTTCCACGTCGTCCTCGATGAGCGATCGCGCGACGTGCGGGACCCGCTCATGGCCGGTCGGCCCCGGCTGGTACCCGTAGCCGTCCGACGCGATGCGCACCCCCGCGTGCAGGATGACGCGGTTGCCGATGACGGCGCGCGGGTACAGCACCACCTGCGGATGGAGGGTGCAATCCTCGCCGATGGGCACCCGGTCGCCGATGACGCAGTGGGCCAACACCACGGTGCGGTTGCCGATCCTGGCCCCCGCCCCGACCACGACGTACGGCCCAAGATACACGTCCTCCCCGATGACCGCGCCCTGGCCGATGACCGCCGTCGGCTCGATGCCCCGCGGCCGCGGCGGGTCGGGGAACAGGGCCTGCAGGACCCGCAGCATCGCCTGGTGCACGTTGGCGACGATGATGCGCGCCGGCGGGCCGCCGTCCACCGCGCGGTTCTCGGCGGTGCACAGCACGGCCCCGGCGCGGGAGGCCAGGAACTGCGCCAGATAACGATTGGTGGCTAGAAACGAGAGGTCGGCGGGGCCGGCACGGTCGAGCGGCGCGAACCCCGACAGGCGGATCGCGCCGTCACCGACCAGCTCGCCCTGGGCGAGCTGCGCTACCTCGGCCGCCGTCAGCGACGGCGTTGCTGCGGCGGGTGAAGTCACGCCCCTACGGGCGTGGACGCACCCGGGGACCGGCCGGCTGCGGGCGGGCGGCCGGCGCCCGCGCACTATCGGACGGGGTGGCCGTCGGCGCGCCACCGGGCGCGGGCGTGGTGGACGGCGCCGGTGCGGGCGCCGGTCCACCGGCCTGGAGCCGCTGGATGATCAGGTTGGTGATGTCGAGTGACCGGTCGGCAGTGACGATGAAGCTCCCCGCCGCAACGTCGAAGACGAAGGCAAAGTTGAACTCGGCCCGGACGCCTTCGATCACGCCGTTCACGCGCTGCATGAGCGGAGCCGTCAACTCGGACTCGCGCGACGACATCTGCTGGTCGAGATCCTGCGCGCGCTGCCGGTTGCGGGCCTCCATCTGGCGCAGCTGCTCTTCGCGCTGGCTCTTGGCGGCGGGCGTCATGGTCACGCTGGCGCGCTGGTACTCGGCGACGGCGGTGTCGAGCTGCGACTGGAGCCGCTGGACCTCGGTGCGCGCGCCGGCCATTTCGCGGGCAAAGAGCGACTCCGCGGCCGCTCGGCCCGGCGTCGCGGCCAGGATGGTCTGCGAGTTGAGCCAGGCAAACTTCAGCGGCTCCGCGGGCGCGGCGCCCGGCTGCTGGGCGGATGCGCCGGTGGCGAGCCCGAGGGCCAGAAGCGCCGCGGGTACGGCACGTAACACGCGAACCATGTTCTGCTCCATGCGAAGGTCCATTAGAAAAAGTTGCCGATCTTGAAGTGGAGTTTCCAGCCCGGGGCGGGCTGCCCCAGGAGGTCGGTGCGGTCGAAGCCATAGGCCAGGTCGAGGCCGATGGGTCCCAGCGGCGTGATCAGCGAGACGCCAAAGCCGGCGCCGCGGAAGAGGCGCGTGGGATTGAAGCTCGAAGCGTTGGCCCAGACGTTGCCCGCGTCGTAGAACATCGACGCGTAGATCTGCGGCGTGAGCCGAGCCCCGAACTCGGCCGTGGTGGAGAAGTACGAGGCGCCGAACGACGAGCGCTGCACGCTGGACGTGGTGGCCCGGGGATTGTAGCCCTGCGGCGTGATCGAAAACTCATCGTAGCCGCGCAGCGGAATGCCGTACTGCGTGCCGCCCATCGCGAACAGCTGCCGGAAGAAGGGGCCCGCGTTGCCGGTGACGAACCCGGACTTCGCGGTGAGCCCGATGACCAGCCGGATGCCGCCCACCGTCGGCCCGCCGCCCAGGCGCGCGACCGGCGTATACCACCGTCCCTCGAGATCGAACTTCTGGAAGGTGGCCGTGCCGGTGTGAAAGGGGCCGTTGAGCGTCATGCCGACCTGGTGCAGCGAGCCGCCGGTCGGGAACGGCAGGTCTACGCGCGTATCGCGCACCAACTGGGCGCCGAACGAGGTCCGGAAGCAGTTGGCGCACTGGAAGGAACTCAGCGTGCTGGAGCTGCCGGTGTACTTCTCCCAGTCCACGCCCGCGTTCATGAACAGCCGGCTGTAGCGGCTGCGAGGGAGCGGGAAGCCGAACTGGAGGCTGCTGCCGCGCGTCGTGATGCGGCCGAGGTCGGCCACGGTGTACCGGATGCGCGAGTTGTGCACTTCGCCGGTGCCCGAGATCCGGCCGCCGAAGAGCGACGGGTCGCTGTAGCTCAGCGAGAAGTCGTTGATGTTGCGGCCGAACTGCCACTGGAGCTTGCCGTGCTTGCCCTGGCCGAAGAGGTTGGGCTCCTCGAGGCCGAGGAAGCCGCCGATGCCGGCGCCCTGCCCGACCGAGGCGCCGAAGTTCACGTTGCCGGTGTGCTTTTCCTGGACCCGGAAGATGATGTCGAGGTCGCCGTTCGCGTCAGGCGGCCGGGTGTCGGGAAACGGCAGCGGCTGCTGGAAAAAGCCGAGGTTCGAGATGTTCTGGTACGACCGGAGAATCATTTCCTGCCGGAACACGTCGCCGGGGAGCACCACGATCGCCTCGCGGATCACCCGCTCGTGGGTCACGTCGTTGCCGACGATCTCCACGCGGTTGATGATCGCGGGGCGCCGCTCGTTGACGACCCAGGTCAGGTTCACGGTGCCGATGCCGCCCGAATCCGCCGGCGGCACCCGCTCGATGCCCGGCGCCACATCGGCGTAGATGTAGCCCTCGTTGGCGTACTGGGTGCGCAGCTTGCTCGTCGCGCCATCCCAGGCGACCTGGTCGAAGACCACCGCGGCGGTGTCGCTGCAGTCGCGCATCAGGCAGGAGAGGCCGGAGCGCCGCCGGTTCAGGAACGGGTTCAGGCTCATCACCTGGTCGGTGGTGAAGAACCGGTTGCCGTCCACCGTGACCGTGCCGACGCGATACGGCCGGCCTTCGCTCACGTCCACGCGCAGCGTCGCCTTGCCGGTGGTGTTGTCCACCAGCAGCGTGTCGCGCAGGATGCGGAAGTCCACGTAGCCGCGGCTGCCGTAGAACTCCGGGATGTGCTTGTCGAGATCCTCGCGCACCCGGGCGTCGGCATACTCGCCCGACTGGAACCAGAAGAAGCCCTCGGGGTGCGTGGCCATCCGGCCGACGATTTCCTTGTCGGTGAAGGCCTCGTTGCCGACGATATCGACCGACGAGATGGCGACGCGGCGCCCTTCGTCGATCGTGACCACGACCGCGACGTTGGCGCTGTCGAGCGGAATCACGCTCGGCTCGATCTTTGCCAGGTAGTAGCCCGCGGCCTCGTAGAGCGAGTCCACCCGGTGCCGCGCTCGCGCCAGCGCCGAGGGATCCAGGGGCCGGGCGGGCGCGATCTCCACCCGCTCGCGCACGCTGCGCTCGGAGAGCTTGTCGGTGCCGCGGATGGTGACGCG
>JAYTEN010000106.1:0-7774 GCA_043735145.1 Gemmatimonadota bacterium
GGCACGCGGCTCACGCTGTGGCACAACATCAATCGCGGCTTCATCGCGTGGGGCGCCGCGGGCTGGCACCTCTGCTTCGACGTGCTCGACCGGTTCCTCGCGGGCGAGCCGATCGGACGCATCGTCGGGGGCGACGCCCTGAAACTCGCCGGCTGGCAGCGCCTCACTACCGAGTACGGCAGGCAGTTCGGCGTCGAAGCTCCGAGCTGGTCACCGAAAGGCGCAGCGAAATGAAAAAGACCGCGGCCCCGAAGAGCGAGTCAGCCTCCCGGCTGATCGACGGCAGGATCAAGGAGCTGAATGACTGGCGCGGCGAGATGCTGGCCCGGCTGCGCGCGCTGATCAAGCAAGCCGACCCTGCCGTCGTCGAGGAATGGAAGTGGGGGGGTGTTCCGGTCTGGGAGCATGACGGAATCATCTGCACGGGAGAGACCTACAAAAGCATCGTCAAGCTGACGTTTGCAAAAGGCGCACGGCTGAAGGATCCGAAGAAGCTCTTCAACTCGAGTCTCGAAGGGAGCACGAGGCGGGCGATCGATTTCCACGAAAGTGACAAGGTCAAAGGGCCTGCGTTCAAGGCACTCATCCGCGAGGCCGTGGCGCTGAACGCTGCCCGGAATCCCCGGGCCGCAGGCAATTCCTGACCTCTTCCGGGTGGCTCATTTTGAACCACGGCTGCATATTCACCCGCTTCGCTGCACCACCGTCCCGAGGCCCGCTTCGACGTGGCAGACTCATCCCCGGAGGTCATCATGATACGCACCACGGTGTTAGCGGCGTCGCTCTCGCTGGCGCTGATGTCCAGCGCAGAGGCGCAGGCCGCGTCCGCCCGTCACCCCGCGCCCGACTCTCTCGCCAACATCCGCGCGGTGCTCAACAAGTACCGCGACCCCATCGTCGCCGTCCGGGACGGATACTACTCGACCCTCGCGTGCGTCGATTTTCCGCAGCCCGGAGGCATGGGCACCATGTCGTATCCGGCGGGGGGAATGGGCGTGCACTTCCTCAACATGGCTAACGTCGGTCCGCAACTCGATACACTGCGCCCGCAGGTCCTGATCTACGAGCCCCATGGCGGCCGCCTCGAGCTCGTCGCCGCCGAGTGGTTCGTGCCCACGCAGTTGAGCCCGCAACGGCCGCAGCTGTTCGGTCGTGCCATGGACGGCCCGATGGAAGGCCACGCGCCGATCATGCCGGCCGAATTGCATCACTGGGACCTCCACGTCTGGCTCTGGAAGAACAATCCGGCGGGCCTGTTCTCGCCCACCAACCCCAGCGTGCGCTGCCCCGACGGCGAGCCGTACACGCATCACGGCCAACCGCCGCTCATGGTAGGCGAGCACCAGGACCGCTGAGCGCGCGCGTCTCCGACTGGGGATGATCATGTCACTCGACCGCCGCTCGTTCGTCGCCACCGCCGCCGGCCTTGCCGCGTCGGCTGCCGCCAAGCCGGCTCCGACTCCACCGACCGGCCGGACCGTGCTGCGCGAGGATGATCCGCTCGGCGTCCGCGACGACTTCCCGATCGTCGCCGACCGCGCGTACCTGAACTCGGCCTACATCGCGCCGATTCCCCGCCAGGTCGTCGCCGCCGGCACCGCATTCCTCGAAGAGAAATCGACGCGTCCGCTCACGCTCAACGACCTGCTCGGCACGGACGAGACGCTGCGCGGGCAGTTCGCGCGGCTGGTGAACGCGACGCCCGATGAAGTCGCCCTGCTGTTCTCGACGGCCGAGGGCGAGAACGTCCTCGCGCAGGGCCTGGACCTCCAGGCCGGCGACAACGTGGTCATCGACGAGCTCCACTATCCGACCGAATTCGTCCTGTATCGCGCCCTCGAGGCCTCGCGGGGCATCGAGCTGCGGATCGCGCGCCATCGCAATGGCGCCGTCGACGCGAGCGATTTCGCGCCGCACATCGACCGGCGCACGCGCATCGTGTCGGTCGCGTGGGTGTCCCACCAGAACGGCTTCCGGCACGACATGCGTCCCATCGCCGACCTGGCGCACGCGCACGGCGCCATCTTCTACGCCGATGCGGTGCAGGCCGCGGGAATGTTTCCCATCAACGTGCAGGCCTCGGGCGTGGATGCGCTATGCTGCGGATCGTACAAGTGGATGCTGGCGGGCTTCGGGATCGCGCCGTTCTATATCCGCCGCGACCTCATCGACCGGCTCCGCCTCGACCGGTTCGGGGAATTCCAGATCGACCGCGAGCTGCCCGACCATCACTTCGAGCTCGAGAAGACGGCGCGGAAGTTCGACTACTGCAGCCGCGCGTTCGGCGCCGCGCGCCAGCTGAGCGCCGGCCTTTCGTACCTGGAACGGGTCGGCGTCGGGCGCATCGAGGAGCACACGGTCGGCCTCGCGAGCCGGATCCACGACGGCCTCGTCCAGCAGGGCCACCGCATGTTCACGCCGCCCGGAAACCGATCATCGATCGTGACCATGTACACGGACAAGCCGATGGCGGATGTGCGCGCGGCCTTCCGGGCGGCGAACGTCGACGTCACCGTCCGCAATGGCCAGGTCCGCATCGCGCTCGCGCTATTCAATAACGCCGACGAAGCGGACCGGTGTCTCGAGGTGACCCGAAGACTGGTGTGAACTACATGGGCCAGAGGGGACGGGCGATGGGTGTGACCTTCGAGCTCGACGGCCGCGAGTTCATCGCCTTCAACGGCGGGCCGAAGTACAGCTTCACGCCGGCGACCCGGGCCGCGCGCAGCGCGCCATGCTCCAGATGAAGAAGATCGACATCGCGACGTTGAAGCAGGCCGCGGACCAGGGCTGAGCCGTGGCGAAACGAAGCGCCGCGCTTCTGCCCTTCCGGCTGCGCGACGGCGCGGCCGAAGTCCTGCTCGTCCATCCCGGCGGGCCGCTCTGGGCCAAGAGAGACGAGGGCGCGTGGTCGCTCCCCAAGGGCGAATACACCGAGGAGGAGGACGCGCTGGCGGCGGCCCGCCGCGAGTTCACCGAAGAAACGGGGTTCACCGCCTCGGGCGACTTCCTTCCATTGGGCAGCGTCACCCAGAAGGGCGGCAAGGTCGTGACCGCGTGGGCGATTCGCTTCGACGCGGACCCGGCCCTGCTGCGCCCCCATACCATCCGGGTCGCGTGGCCGCCAAAGTCGGGCCGGATGCTCGAGATCCCCGAAGTGGACCGCGCCGCCTGGTTCGGGCTCGACGCCGCCCGCCGCGCGCTCCTCCCTGCCCAGGTGCCCTTCATCGACCGGCTGGCGGTGCTGCCCGCAAAGACATAGATTGTCTATCCCCTAGACAGACCATGGCCAGGATAATGACACCGGCACCACGACGCGACCTGCTTCCCGGCACGCTGGACATGCTGATCCTGAAGACGCTGAGCGCGCAGCCCATGCATGGTTACGGCATCGCGCAGCACCTGCTGCGCATCTCCGACGACGTGATCCGCGTGGAGGAGGGCTCGCTCTATCCCGCGCTGCAGCGCATGCGCCAGAAGGGATGGATCGGCGCCGAGTGGCGGCAGACGCCCAACAACCAGAAGGCCCGTTACTACAGCATCACGCGCGCCGGGCGCAAGCAGCTGGGCGAGCAGGCGAGCGGATTCGCCGAGCTGATGGCGGCGATTCGCCGGGTGATGAAGCCCGCGTGAGCGGCCTGCGCGAGACGCTCGCAAGGCTGGCCGACTGGTGGCGGCGCGACCGGCTGGAGGGCGAACTGGCCGAGGAGCTGCGCTTTCACCGCGAGCACCTGGTGCGCGACGCGGGCCCGGGCGAGGCGCGGCGGCGGCTCGGCAACGAAACCCTGGTGCGGGAGGAGACGCGCGACCTGTGGTCGATTCGCTGGCTCGACCAACTCCAGCAGGACGTTCGATACGCCCTCCGCGGCATGGCGCGCGCGCCCGCCTTCACACTCACCGTCGTGCTCACCCTCGGCCTCGGCCTCGGCGCGAACGCCGCGATGTTCACGTTGCTCGACACGCTCTACCTGCGCGCGCCGCCCGGCGTGGCGCAGCCGTCGGGGCTCCACCGCTACTGGATCGAGCACACCAATTCCTCCGACGGCGTGCCCTTCAAGTCGCAGGCGCTGAACGTCCCCCTATTCCGGGCGATGGCGCGCGCGACCGGCGACAGCGCGCGCATCGCGCTCTACAGCACCGACAACGCGCTGCACCTCGGCCGAGGTCCGGCGGGCGTGCCGGTGCGCGCCGTCTACGCGATGGCGAACTACTTCGAGATCCTCGGCGTGCGGCCCGCGCTCGGCCGTGTCTACTCGGCCGACGAGGACCGGTTCGGTGCCGGCGCGCCGGTGGCGGTAGTGAGTGATAGGTTCTGGCGGCGCGAACTGGGCGGGACCGCCGCGGCCCTGGGCCGGCAGATCCGCATCGGCCGCGCGGAGTACTCGGTCATCGGCGTCGCTGGCCCGTCGTTCACGGGGCTCGACCTGCAGGCCGCGGACGTGTGGATCCCGTTCGCCTCCAAGCCCGTCGAGCCGTGGATGCCGGCCCAGTGGTGGACCTCCGTCAACCTGAACGGCTACCGCGCCGTCGCGCGCTGGCAGGCCGGCACCAGCGCGGCGGACGTCGAGCAGCGCACGACGATCGCGGTGCGCCAGTTCAACCGGGAGACGTGGCCCGGGCGTCCCGACACGACGATGCGCGTCTATACCGGCGGCATCATCGAAGCGCGCGGACCGGCGCGCCCGGGGCAGGAGCTGGTGATCACCACGCGGCTCGCCGGCGTCGCGGCGATCGTGCTGCTCATCGCCTGGGCGAACGTGATAAACCTGCTCCTGGCGCGCGCGGTGGCGCGGCGGCGCGAGATCGCGGTGCGGCTCGCGCTCGGGATCTCGCGCGGACGGCTGGTGCGGCTGTTGACCCTGGAGACGCTCGTGCTCGCGCTGTTGTCGAGCGGTGCGGCGCTGCTCATCGGCACCGGTGCCGGCACCGCGCTGCGGCACCTGCTGCTGCCGGACATCGCCTGGTCGCGCGGCGTGCTGGATGGCCGCGTGGCGCTGTTCACGGTGCTGATCGCGATGTTATCGGGGCTGGGGGCGGGACTGGTGCCCGCACTCCAGGCGAGCCGACCGTCGCTCACCGGCGCGCTGAAGTCGTCCTCGCAAGGTGGCACGCCCCATCGCTCCCGGCTGCGCGGCGGACTCGTCGCCGTCCAGGCGGCGCTGTCGGTGCTGCTGCTCGTCGGCGCGGCGCTGTTCGTCCGCAGCCTGCGGAATGTGGAGGCGCTGGACATCGGGTACGATGCGGACCGGCTGCTGTTCGGCGACGCGCGCTTCGCCGATAGCGACGCGCCCGCGGGCCCGGTGCTCGCGGCCGGGAGTCGCGCGGTTACGCAGGAGCTGGCGGGGAGCCCCGGGATCGAGGCGGTGGCGCGCGCCGGGTTCACGCCGATGCAGGGTCTCAGCTGGTTCGATTTCTTTTCCGGCGCCGACTCGGCCGGATCATTCCGCGGGGACGCGCCGACGACCACCGGCGTGACGCCGTTCTTCTTTCGGGCCACCGGGATCCGGCTGCTGCGCGGACCGGGCTTCAGCGGCACCGATGCCGACGGTGCGCCCGATGAGCTGGTGGTGAATGACGCCGCGGCGAGGCTGCTGTGGCCCGGGCGCGAGGCGTTGGGCCAGTGCGTCCGTTTCCGCACCCGTGACAGCGCCTGCTTCACGGTGACCGGCGTGGTGGAAGACGTCCGGCTGGACCGGGTGATCGAGGCGAAGCCCGCGGCCCAGTTCTACGTGCCGCTCGGCAGCCCGCTTATGGCGAAGTGGAAGGGCAGCACCGTGATCGTGCGCGCGGCGGCGGGCTCCGGCGCGGCGGCCACGGCGGCGCTGACGTCGGCGCTGCGCCGCGCCTTCCCGTCGGCGGAGCCCGTGGTGACGCCAATGACGCAGAACCTCGAGCCCGAGTACCGGCCGTGGCGCCTGGGCGCGACGCTGTTCACGGCATTCGGGTTGCTGGCACTCGCCGTCGCTATCATCGGGATCTACAGCACCGTCTCGTACAGCGTGAGCCAGCGCTCGCACGAGTTCGGCGTGCGTGTCGCGTTAGGCGCTTCGCTCGGCGCCGTGATCCGCCAGGTAGTCGGCGAAGGACTGCGGACCGTGGCGCTCGGCGTCGCGGCGGGCGTCGCGCTCTCGCTGGCGACGGGAAGGCTGGTCGCCGCGCTGCTCTACGGCGTCGGCCCGGGAAACGCCGGCGTCCTGGTCGCGGTATCGGTCGCGCTGCTGGCCGTCTCGGCGCTCGCGGCACTGCTGCCGGCGTGGCGCGCCGCCAAGGCAGACCCGGTTACGGCACTACGCTCGGACTGACCGCGGGTCTCTCGACAGTATTCAGTATTGGAATGCAGACGATATCAGCTGCAGGCAGAAGGAGTGACAGGTGCCCTCGCACTCCGTCCGGGTCCGAGGCTGCCGTTCACTCAGGTGGGCAGGACGCGCATTGCCTTCCTGGGGAACTGGTGCGCCGTCAGCTCCTGCACTATCGCCTCGGCGACGTCGGCGCGGGACAGCATCGGCGGGAAGAACTGCGGCGCCGTGATCTCGTCGCCGATGCGGTAGCGTCCCGTGTACGGACCCATCGTCAGCGCCGGCGCGTGCACGATGGTCCAGTCCAGGGCGCTGGGACGGATGACGCGTTCCTTGATGTCGTGATCGCCGACCTCGTTGCGCAGCGGGAAGCGCGCGGCGAATCGCATCATGGGCCCGACGGCGTCGCGCCCGAAGCTCACGGCGATGGTCGAGAGGTACAGCAGCCGCGCCACGCCCGACTCTTCCATGCCGCGGACGATATGCCCCACGCCGTCGACGACCACCTGGTCATGGCGCAGCGGCTTGCCCACGCCGAGCGCGGAGACGACGACCTCGTGGTTCGGGATGACCGCGTGAATCGCGGCGGCGTCGGCGACGTCACCCGTGATGACGCGAAGATTCTCCCGGGGAGGGTCGAGCTTTGACGGTGTGCGCGTGAAGGCCGTGACCTGATGGCCGCGGGCGAGCGAGCGGGCGACGATTTCCCGGCCGGTTTTTCCCGATGCGCCGAAGACGAGGATGTTCATTGTCTCAAGGTACGATAAAGGGCGACCACAAGGGTCGCCCCAATGCCGTATTCGTAGAAGCGGCCCCTGTGGCCGCCCTGGTCGTCTAATACCGGTAATGATCCGGCTTGTACGGCCCCTCGACCGGCACGCCGAGGTAGTCGGCCTGTTCCTTGGTCAGCTGCGTCAGCTTCACGCCGAGCTTGCCCAGGTGCAGGCGCGCGACCTTCTCGTCCAGCTTCTTCGGCAACGTGTAAACCTTTCGCTCGTCGTACTTCGAGCCCGACAGGGTCGGCTTGCCCGTGGCATTCAGGTGCAGGTCGAGCTGGGCCATCACCTGGTTGGTGAAGCTCGAGCTCATGACGAAGCTCGGGTGGCCCGTCGCGCAGCCCAGGTTCACGAGGCGCCCTTCGGCGAGGATGTAGATGGCCTTGCCGTTCGGGAAGATCATCTTGTCCACCTGCGGCTTGATGACCAGGCGCTTGATGGACTTGTCGCCGTAGATGCTCGCCACGTCCACCTCGGTGTCGAAGTGGCCGATGTTGCACAGGATGGCGTCGTCGCGCATGTTGGCGAAGTGCTCCTCGCGGATGATGTCGTCGTTGCCGGTCGTGGTGACGACGATGTGCGCCTGGTCGATGAAGTCTTCGACGAGCGCGACCTGGTAGCCCTCCATGCACGCCTGCAGCGCGTTGATCGGGTCGACCTCGGTGACGACGACGCGGGCGCCGAAGGCGCGCATGGAGG
>JAYTEN010000107.1:0-28340 GCA_043735145.1 Gemmatimonadota bacterium
GAGCACCTGGTGCATGTCGTACGACATCCGGTGGTCGGCCGGCAGGATGTCGTACAGGTCTTCGGGCTTGCGGCCCGGCGCGGTCTTCTTCGTGCGTCGTGCGTCGGGCGGCGGGTCGTTGGGACCGACTTTGTGTCGACCCGGGAGACGTTCAATGTGCTCGCGCAGCATCTCGATCGCGGCCTCGTCGTCCTTCGCCATGTAGTGCGCGACGGCGCTCACCGTCGTGTGCATCTTCGCGCCGCCGAGGGTTTCGGAATCCACGACCTGCCCGGTCGCGCCCTTCACCAGGTTGGGTCCGCCGAGGCCCATGAAGCTCGTGCCTTCGACCATCACGATCACATCGCTGAGCGCGGGCAGATACGCGCCGCCGGCGATGCACGGCCCCATCACCGCGGCGAACTGCGGCACTTTGAGATAGCGGCGCATCAGCGAGTTGTAGTAGAAGAGGCGGCCCGCGCCGAACTGCCCGGGAAAGACGCCGCCCTGGTACGGCAGGTTCACGCCCGCGCTGTCCACCAGGTAGACGATCGGGATGCGCTGGCGCATCGCGATTTCCTGGGCGCGCAGCATCTTGGTGATCGTCTCGGGCCACCAGCTGCCGGCTTTGACCGTCGCGTCGTTGGCGATGATGACGGTCTCGCGGCCCTCGACCTGGCCGATGCCGGTGACGACGCCCGCGCCCGGCGCGGTGCCGTCGTAGCGGTCGTACGCGACGAGCAGGCCGATTTCGAGGAACGGGGTCTTCGGGTCGCAGAGCTTCGCGACGCGCTCGCGCGCGGTGAGCTTGCCCTGCTCGTGCTGCTTCCGGATCTTGTCCGCGCCGCCGCCCTGCCGCAGCCGCTCGGCCAGGGCACGGTACTCGTCGGTGAGGGCGCGAAGCCGCGAACCCTTCGCCGCCACTACGGTCTCAGGTGTTCCTTCGCCCAGGTCCGGATGTAGGCGATGAGCTCGCTGGTGGGAGTGCCGGGGCCGAAGAGTTTGCCGACGCCCTGCCGCTCGAGAGACGCCACGTCTTCCTTGGGGATGATGCCGCCCCCGGTGACCAGCACGTCGGTCCGGCCCGCTTCCTTCAGCAGCGCCGCGACGCGCGGAAAGAGCGTCATGTGCGCCCCCGACAATATGGAAAGGCCGACGACGTCCACGTCCTCCTGGACGGCGGCCTTCACGATCATCTCGGGCGTCTGGTGGAGGCCGGTATAGATGACCTCCATGCCGGCGTCGCGCAGCGAGGCCGCGACCACCTTGGCGCCACGGTCGTGCCCGTCGAGGCCGGGCTTGGCCACCAGGACGCGGATGGGGCGCGAAAGCGCGTCGGAACCGGCGGGCGTGCTGGCTGTCATTGCGCGGGAATCCTATGCCGTCCGGAGGGCCGAGACAAGCTCGTGGCAGAAAGCCGCCACGTTCACGACGGTCCGGCAATCGCGGGTGCCGTACCGCCGGAGCGGGTCCACGAGGATCGGCGTCATGCCGGCCCGGCGCGCGCCCACGACGTCGATCGGATAGATGTCGCCCACGTAACAGCAATCGACGGCAACCAGCTCCTTCTCGCCCGCTTCCCGCGCCTGCTCCAGCGCCAGCTCGAAAATGCGGGGATCGGGTTTCTCGATGCCCACCAGCCCGGAGTCGATGACGAACTCCAGGTGCGGCAGGAGTCCCGCTTCTTCCAGCAGACTGGCCACGGTGCCATCGGCATTGGAAATCACGGCGACGAAGAATCCCGCCTCCCGCAGGTCGGCGAGTCCCTCGGCGGTGCCGGGAAACACGCCGCTCCACAGATGCTTCCGCTGGTGCTCCTCCATCATGAGGGGCGTGACGCGCGCGAACTCCTCGTCGCTCAGGCCCACCCCGTCGAGCATCGCCTTGAAGTGGACTTTCCAGCGGCTGGTGTCGGTGCCGATCTCGCCCGAGGCCATGTGGGCCTCGATCGCCGCCCGGCCGAGATATTCGGCGGCGATGAACTGATCCACGCTCACCTCGCGGCCGAGCACCGCGCGGATCACGTCGGCGAGGCGCAGGAAGTCGATGTGGATCAGCGTCCCGCCGGCGTCGAAAAAGACGGCTTTCATTTCGTGGTCCGGAAGCGCAGGATGGCCGCGATGTGGCTGAAACGGGCGGCGAGGTCGCCCGACACGACCTGGACGCGCGCCCGCTGGCGCAGCGCGTCTTCGATCGCGTCGTCGAGGAGATCGGCGATGGGGAGCGGCTCGCCTTCGGTGCGCAGGCCCGAGGGCGTCGTCGTCAGGCGGCCGCTGGTGGCCATGCGGAAGCCCGTCGCGGTGGCGTCCTGGTCCACGAGCAGGGTGCGGACCTGCCCGCGCGAGAGCGCCTTGAGCGTCGCCTCGACACCGTCCACCGCCCACCCGCTGGCGCGCAGGCCGTCGAGCTCCCCCACCGCATCCGCCGCCGCGGCGTCCGATGCCTCGGCCCAGAGCTGCATGGCTCGCTCGCGGATCTCGGCGGGCGTGACCTGCTTGGGCGCGAGCTTCAGGACGCCGATGACGCGGTCGCGCACGTTGCTCGCGAGATGCGGGAGCAGCGCGTCGGCGTCGGTACCGATGCCGCCGACGACGATGCCGTCGAAGGCGCGCCGCCGGAAGGCGCGGCTGACCTC
Organism: Gemmatimonadota bacterium; assembly: GCA_043735145.1. Classification (GTDB taxonomy): domain Bacteria; phylum Gemmatimonadota; class Gemmatimonadetes; order Gemmatimonadales; family JACORV01; genus DASXPG01. The sequence continues at coordinate 2,615 of JAYTEN010000107.1, forward strand.
CTCGGAAATCCGGGCGAGGTGGCGCTGCTTCTCCTCGCGGATGCGGTTGTTGAACCGGAACTCGCCTGACCCGGGCGCGCTGCCGTCGGGATGGTACTTGGTCGTCGGTGCGGCGCCGGCGGCGACGAGCCCCTCGATTTCCTCGGCGCCCTCGAGGTCCACGGCGAAGAGCCGCGCGCTGACGCGGTCGGCGACGACGACGAGGATGCGGCTGCCGTGCTCGGTGAGCGCCACCAGCTCGCCGACCATCGGCGTGCGGTCCACCAGCACCCGGCTGCGCAGGACGTGCGGGAGCCGCACCGCGCGCATCCACCCCTGTCCCGCGAACACGCCGATGCCGCGCGAGCCCGAGAGATTCGACGAGTGATGGAAGAAATCCTCGACCCGCGCGAGGGCCTCGGTGAGCATCTCGCGGTCATCGTGCGAGAAGCCGAGGATGCCGAGGCGTTCTTCGGCGATGCGGATGCGGTTCTTCAGCTTGATGCGGAACTTGTCGCCGGCGCGGTCGCCCGGCTCGAGCTTCTGGTAGCACGAGACGACCCAACCCAGGTCGCCAAGCGCAAGCAGCTCGGCCAGCGCGGAGGGCACGTCGCCCGTGACCGTCGCCTTCCCGCCCTCCGTCCTCGACCCCTTGCCGCGCGCCAGCCGCGGCTGCTTTGACTCGCGCCCGACCTGGCGCCCGTCCGACTTCCTAGAAGAAGACCGGTTCCCGATAGCTGCCATAAACCTGCTCCATGCTTTCTCGGATCTCGAACAGCGTCGCATAGGCGCGGGCGCAGTCGAGCATCGCGGGAATGACGTTGATGTTGTCCTGCGTGGCCTGGGCGAGGATGCCGAGCCGGCGCTTCACCAGCTCGTTGTCGCGGCGGCCCCGAAGCTGCTTCATCCGTTCGCACTGCTCGGCTTCCAGTTCCGCCCCGATCTTGAGGAGCGGGATCTGCAACTCCCCTTCCGCCACCTCGAACTCGTTCACGCCGACGACCACGTGGCGCTTCTGCTCGACTTCGTGCTGGTGGCGCGCCGCCGAATTGGCGATCTGGCGCTGGAACCACCCCATCTCGATGCCGCGGACGACGCCGCCGATCTTCTCGATCTCGCCGAAGATGCCCTCGGCCTCGGCCTCGAGCCGGTCGGTGAGGGCCTCGAGGTAGTACGACCCGCCGAGGGGGTCGCTGACGTTCGGCACGCCGGTCTCGTAGGCGAGAATCTGCTGGGTGCGCAAGGCGAGCTGCACCGACTCCTCGGTGGGCAGCGCGAGGGTCTCGTCCATCGAGTTGGTGTGCAGCGACTGGGTGCCGCCCAGGGCGGCGGCCATCGCCTGGTAGGCGACGCGCACCACGTTGTTCATGGGCTGCTGCGCGGTGAGCGTCACGCCCGCGGTCTGCGAGTGGAACCGCATCATCAGCGACTTGGCGGACCTGGCGCCGTAGCGCTCGCGCAGGTGGCGCGCCCAGATACGGCGCGCGGCGCGGAGCTTGGCGATCTCCTCGAAGAAGTCGTTGTGGATGTCCCAGAAAAAGCTGAGCCGCGGCGCGAAGGCGTCCACGTCGAGGCCGCGGGCCATGCCGCGCTCGACGTAGGTGAAGCCGTTGGCGAGGGTGTACGCCAGTTCCTGCGCGGCGGTCGCGCCGGCCTCGCGGATGTGGTAGCCCGAGATGGAGATGGTGTTCCACTGCGGCGCGTGCTGCGCCCCCCACTCGAACATGTCGACGATGACCTTCAGCGCGGGCTCGACCGGGAAGATCCAGGCGTGCTGCGCCATGTATTCCTTGAGGATGTCGTTCTGCACGGTGCCCCGCAGCTGCGCGGCCGGCACCCCCTGCCGCTCAGCCGCGGCGATGTAGAAGCACCAGAGCATGGCGGCGGGGCCGTTGATCGTCATCGAGGTGGAGACCTGGTCGAGCGGGATGCCGCCGAAGAGGGTCTCCATGTCTTCCAGGCTGCTGATGGCGACGCCGCACTTGCCCACCTCACCTAACGAGCGCGCGTGGTCGGCGTCGTACCCCATCAGCGTCGGGAAGTCGAAGGCGACCGAGAGCCCGGTGGTGCCGCGCTGGAGCAGGAACTTGTAGCGCTCGTTGGTCTCGCGGGCGGTGCCGAAGCCGGCGAACTGGCGCATGGTCCAGAGCCGGCCGCGGTAGCCGGTGGGATGGATGCCGCGGGTGTAGGGATAGCTCCCCGGGACGCCCGACGTGGCCAGGTAGTCGTTGCCGGCGATGTCCAGCGGCGTGTAGACCGGCTCGACGGTGCGCGAGGAGGCGCCGGAAAAATCGATGTCGCGCAGCTCGGAGGTGGCGTAGCGAGCGCGCCAGGCGGCCACTTCGCGCCGCAGCTGCTCGAGCTCGCGCTCTTTCGCATCGAGTGTCGCGGGCAGACCAGGATCAACTGCGCTCATACGCCACGCTCCCGTGCAGCCGGGCCACCAGGGCCGCCGCCGCTTCGTAGGGACTGGCCCCGCCGGATTCCACGTCCTTCAGGATGGCATCCATCTCGTCCTTCTGGGCCGACCAGAGCCAGCGCTTCACCGCACGGTCCATGACTTCGCGAGTACGGAGCACCATGCGCTTCGAGCGGCGCTGCTCCAATGAGCCGTTACCGCTCGCAAAGGCGAAGTGCCGGTCCAGCGCGGCAACCAACTCGGGGACGCCGTCGCCCTGGGAGGCGATGGTCGGAAGCACAGGTGGTTCCCAGGCGTCGGACTTGGCCACTAGGCGACTAGGCGACTTGGCGACTTGCCCATGCCCCGCCTTTGTCGCGACGTGCCGATAGGCCTGCCCCGCTCGCAACCCGAGGGCCACTTCCAGCTCCTGCCGGATCCGGTCGGCGCCGGGCCGGTCGGCCTTGTTCACCACGAAGATGTCGGCGATTTCCATGAGGCCGGCCTTCATCACCTGGATGCCGTCGCCCGATTCGGGGACCAGCACCACGACGGTCGTGTCGGAGGCCGCCATTACATCAAGCTCGCTCTGGCCCACCCCCACCGTCTCGATGATGATACGATCGAAGCCGAAGGCATCCATGACGTCGGCCACTTCGCCCGTCGTGGTCGCCATGCCGCCCATCGATCCGCGCGCGGCCATGGAGCGGATGAAGACTCCCTCGTCGAGCGAGGAGCGCTCCATGCGGATCCGGTCGCCGAGCAGGGCGCCGCCGGTAAAGGGACTGGATGGATCGACCGCGATCACCCCTACGGTATACCCCTGGGCGCGGAAAGCGGCGGTGAGCTGTTGGGTGAGGGTGCTCTTCCCGGCCCCGGGGGGGCCGGTGATCCCGATCCGGCGGGCGCGGCCGAGCTTGCCGTGCAGGCTGGCGAGGAGCTCCTCGAACCCGGGAGTGCCGTTCTCTACTATAGAGATGGCCCTCGCCAGCGACGCGGACTTGCGCTCGGCGAGACCGTCCAGAAGAGCTTGAGGCACCATGAGTTAAATCAAAGCGGGACTTGGGAATAGGTCAAGATTGAAGTGCTTCCTCAGCCACGACTCTGGAACCGGTCGGCCTTTCGCCCACCGCCATCGGGGCGCACATTAGGTCCGCGGGCCCCCCTACGATATCCATGGAGCTTCCTGTGAACGAGCGGCGCGCCGGTGGCTGACTCGATCGCCCACCGCCGGCTCGCCGCCCAGCGGCTCACGTCGCCCACCTTCCGCACGCCGGCCTCGGTGGTCTCGTGGTTCGGCGCGATGCAGGCCCAGGACTATCTCGGCGCCCTCTGGGCGGTGGGCCTGCGGATGGCGGCCGCCACGGAGACGCTGGTTGAGCGCGCCCTCGCCGACCGCAGCATCATCCGCACCTGGCCTATGCGCGGCACCCTGCATTTCGTCGCGGCCGCCGACGCGCGCTGGATGCTCCAGGTGCTCGGACCCCGCTCCCTGTTCCGCAACGCCAGGCGCCTGAAGAACGAGTTCGACCTCGACCGCGCCGTCTTCTCGCGCGCCGAGAAAGTCATCGTGAAGGCGCTGCGAGACGGCCGGCAGCTCCAGCGCGATGCCCTCTACCAGCTCCTCGACGACGCCGGCATCGACACCGCCAACCAGCGCGGCCTGCACATCGTCTTCCAGCTCGCGCACCAGCAGCTGATCTGTTTCGGCGCGCGCGAAGGCAAGCAGCAGACCTTCGCGCTGCTCGACGAGTGGATTCCCGCCACCCGCGCGTGGACGCGCGAGGAAGCGCTGGCCGAGGCCGCCAACCGCTACTTCACCAGCCACGGCCCGGCCACGGTGCGGGACTTCGCCTGGTGGTCGGGCCTGACAGCAGGGGACTCCCAGGAAGCACTCGCGCTCGCGCAGTCGGGGCTGGAGCACGAGGTCATCGAGGGCCGCACCTACTGGTTCGCCGCTCCCCGCCGTGCGCCCGCGGGACCGACGCCGCGCAGCTGGCTCCTGCCCGCCTGGGACGAGTTCACGGTCGCCTACAAGGACCGGTCCGCGGTCATTGACCCCGCTCACCGCACCCTCGCCGTGACCCGCAACGGCATCATCAACGCGGCCATGGTCGTGGACGGACGCGTGGTCGGCTCCTGGAAGCGGGTCCTTCGCAACGGTCAGGTCGTCATCACTCCGGGACCTTTCTCCCCCCTGCCGAAAGCCGCGAGAGCGGCACTGGTCCCGGCGGTGCGCCGCTACGGCCAGTTTCTCGGCGTCCCGGCCGTGCTGACGGGTTGGTAACCGGGTACTATCAGCTATGCAGGATGACGCCGTCTACCGGCTGCTCTTCGAGCGTAACCCCCAGCCCATGTGGGTCTATGACCGGGAGACGCTGGCCTTCCTCGCGGTGAACGACGCCGCCGTCCGTCACTACGGTTTCACCCGGGCCGAATTCCTCTCCATGACGATTCGCGATATCCGCCTGCCCGAGGAAGCCGAGCGGGTCGAACGGGCGGTCGCGACCGCGAAATCCGGGCCGATGTCGCACGGCGTGTGGCAACACCGGCGCAAGGATGGCACGCTCATCTATGCGGAGATTTCGGGCGACGAAATCGATTTCCTGGGGCGGCCCGCGCGCATCACCCTCGCCCAGGACATCACCGCCCGGCGGCAGGCCGAGGCCGAGACCCGGCGCCTGGGCGAGCGCCTGACCGCCACCCTGGAGAGCATCACCGACGCGTTCTACACGCTCGACCGCGACTGGCGGATCACCTATATCAACGCGGCCGCCGAGCAGGTCATGGGCGGTCGGACGGAGCTCGTGGGCAAGGTGGTGTGGGACGAGTTTCCGGCCGCCCTCGGCAGCGTCATCGAGACCTCGTACCGGCGCGCCATGGCGGAGCAGATCCCGGTGGAATTCGAGGTCTACTACGCGCCGTACGACCGCCGCTTCGAGGCCCGCGCCTATCCCTCGCCGCAGGGGCTCGCGGTGTACTTCCGCGACATCACGTCGCAGCATCGCAACCGCGAGGAGCTGCGCATCGCCGAGGAACGGTTCCGGCTCCTCTCGCGCGCCACCAACGACGCAATCTGGGACTGGGACGTGACGACCGACGCCCTCTGGTGGAGCGACGGCTTCGAGGCGCTCTTCGGATTCAGTCGCGCGGAGCTGGAGCCGACCATCGACTCCTGGACGACGCGCATCCATCCCGACGACCGGGATCGCGTCACCATCGGCCTGCACGATCTCGTCGCTACGGGCGGCAACGTGTGGACCGACGTCTACCGCTTCCTGCGCAAGGACGGCACCTATGCGATCGTGCGCGATCGCGGCTACGTGGTCCGCGACGACGCCGGGCACCCGGTGCGGATGGTCGGGGGCATGACCGACATCACGCAACAGCGTGCCGCCGAGGAGAAGGTGATTCAACAGGCGTCGTTGATCGACGCGGCGCGGGACGCGATCCTGCTCCGGAGCATCCAGGGCCACATCCTCTTCTGGAGCCAGGGCGCCGAGCGCATCTACGGCTGGCCCGCCGCGGAGGCGGTGGGCCGGCGCGTGGAGGAGCTGCTCAAGCCGGAGGTCGCGCGGTTTCAGGAAGCGGAGCAAGAGGTCCTCGCGACCGGCGCCTGGACCGGCGAGCTGCGCCAGTGCGCCAGGAACGATGAGCCCCTCACCCTCGACTGCCGCTGGACGTTGCTGCGGGACGCGCAAGGGACGCCGACCGCCGTCCTGACCATCGACACCGACATCACCGACCGCAAACGGCTGGAGCAGCACCTCCTGCGCGCCCAGCGAATGGAAAGCATCGGCACGCTCGCGGGCGGCATCGCCCACGACCTCAACAACGTGCTCACGCCGATCATGATGTCCATCGGGCTGCTCGCGATGGACGAAACCGACGAGGACAAGCTGGAGATCCTCGCCACCATCGAGTCGAGCGCGCGCCAGGGTTCCGACATGGTGCGGCAGGTGCTGTCGTTCGCGCGCGGCGTCGAGGGCCGGCGGCTCGAGGTGCAGCCCGCGGACCTGCTGCGCGACATGGAGAAGATGATCAACGAGACATTTCTCAAGAACATCGCCGTCCGCACCGGCAAGCGCGGTGAGCTGTGGGCCGTGACCGGCGATCCCACGCAGCTGCACCAGGTGCTGATCAACCTCTGCGTGAACGCGCGCGATGCCATGCCCGAGGGCGGCACCCTGGTGCTCACGGCCGAGAACATACAGGTGGACGAGCCGGCCGCCGCGGGCACCGGCGCGGCGGCGGGTCCGTACGTCTGTATCGCCGTGGAAGACAGCGGCACCGGCATGGCTCCCGAAGTCGTGGAACGTATTTTCGATCCCTTCTTTACCACCAAGGAGGTCGGCAAGGGCACCGGGCTCGGCCTGTCGACGACGATGGGCATAGTGCGCAGCCACGGGGGATTCATCCGCGTGCACAGCGAGCCGGGGCGTGCACCACCTTCCGGGTCTATCTCCCGGGGCACCCCCGGGATCTCGCACCCGTCGAGGCGGCCCAGGCGGGCGCGATGCCCCGCGGGAACGGCGAAACGATTCTCGTGGTGGACGACGAGGCCTCAATCCGGCTCATCACGCGCCAGACGCTCGAAGCATTCGGGTACCGGGTGATGGTGGCCGGTGACGGCGCGGACGCGATCGCCCGGTATGCCGAGCACCAGGGGACGATCGCGCTGGTGCTGACCGACATGATGATGCCGGGGATGGACGGGGCCGCGCTGATCCACGTGCTGCGGCGCATGAATCCACACCTGCGCGTCGTCGCCGCGAGCGGCCTCGACGCCGGCGCGACGGTGGAGCGCGCCGCCGGCGCGGGGGTGCGGCATTTCCTGTCCAAGCCCTGCTCGGCCGAGAAACTCCTTACCACGCTCCAGACGGCCCTGCACGAGCCGGCAACGGCCCCGGACCGCTGAACCCGATTCCGGCTCGGTTCGAGCGCTACGTCGCTATCGGCGACAGCTCGACCGAAGGACTCGACGATCCCGATGGCCATGGGGGCTACCGCGGCTGGGCCAACCGCCTGGCCGAGCAGGTCGCCGCCGCGCAGGGTTCGCTGCTCTACGCCAATCTCGCGGTGCGCGGACTCACGACGCGGCAGATTCTCGACCGGCAGCTCGCCCCCGCGCTGGCCCTGCGGCCCGATCTCGCCACGCTCTTCTCGGGGACCAACGACGTGGTGCGTCCGCGCTTCGACGCCGCCGCGGTCGCCCGCGACGTCGAGACGATGCAGCGGGCGCTCATCGCCGGCGGCGCGACCGTCCTCGGCTTCACCCTGCCCAGCCTGTCGCTGGTGATGCCGCTGGCGCGGCCGATCGAGCCGCGCGTCGCGGCGCTCAACGAGGCGCTGCGCCGTGCGGCGGCCGCGAGCGGCGCAATCCTGGTGGATTTCGCGCGCCATGCGGTGGGCTCCGACCCGCGGCTCTGGAGCCGCGACCGCCTGCACGCCAACGCCGCGGGACATGCCCGCATCGCCGCCGCCCTGGCCGCGGCGCTCGGGTTGCCCGGAACCGACACGCGCTGGTCGGAGCCCCTGGAGCCGGCGCGGCCGCGTCGTCCGGGCGAAGTGCTCGCGGCCGAGCTCGCGTGGGGCCGGGACTACTTCCTGCCCTGGGTCTGGCGGCATCTCAACGGGCGCTCGTCGGGTGACGGCATCACCGCGAAGCGGCCGCGGCTGATGCCTGTCAGACTGGAATCTGGAATCTAGAATCTGGACGATTGCGTGACGACGCCAGCCATTCGTCGCCTGCTGGAGTCGTCCAGACTCCAGATTCCGGATTCCCGTTTACAGGAGCGCCCCGCTCAGAATCAGGCTCGCGACCGTGAAGTAGATCACGATGCCGGTCACATCGACCAGCGTCGCCACGAACGGCGCCGATGCGCTCGCCGGGTCGAAGCCGAGCCGCTTGAGGACGAACGGCAGCATCGATCCCGCCAGGCCGCCGAACATCACCACCCCGACGAGCGAGGCGCCGACGGCCGAGGCGACGCGCCAGTGATACTGGCCGTAGTCGTACCAGCCCAGCGCGTGCCAGAGACTGATGCGGAGAAAGCCGATGCCGCCCAGGATCACGCCCAGGGTGATCCCCGACGGCAGCTCCCGTACCGCGACGCGCCACCAGTCCTTCAGCGTGACCTCGCCGAGCGCCATCGCGCGGATGATCAGCGACGTCGCCTGCGAGCCGGAGTTGCCGCCCGAGCTGATGATGAGCGGGATGAAGAGCGCGAGCACGACGGCGCGCTGGATCTCGTGCTCGAAGTGTCCCATCGCCGTGGCCGTGAACATCTCCGACACGAACAGCACCATCAGCCAGCCGGCGCGCATCTTGATCATGCTGGCGAGGCCGATCTTGGTGTACGGCGTGTCGGTGACTTCCATGCCGCCGAACTTCAGCAGGTCTTCCGTCTGCTCGGCCTCCACCACGTCGATGACATCGTCGAAGGTGATGGCGCCTAACAGGACGCCCTCGGGATCGACGACGGGAATGGCGGTGACGTTGTAGCGCGCCATGGTCCGCGCCACCTGCTCCTGGTCGAGGGTCGGCGCGACCGTCGCCTCGGCTTCGTCCATCACGGCGTCCACCGGGCGGTCCGGCGCGAGCGGGACCAGCCGGCCGAGGGGCAGCACGCCCCGGAGGCGGTACTGGTCGTCCACCACATACACCTGGTAGATCGGCTTGCCCTCGTCGGACGCGTGGCGCCGGATCTGCTCGATCGCCTCGGCGGCGGTGGTCCCCGAACGGACGGTGACGACGTCGGTCGTCATAAGGCCGCCCGCGGTCTCGGGGTCGTACGACATCAGGTGCTCGACGGCTTCGCCTTCCGAGAGCTCCTCGAGCAGGTATTCCTGGGTGTCCTCGTTGAGGCGGGCGACGACGTCGGCGGCGTCGTCGTCGGCGAGCTCCTCCATCACGTCGAGGAGCTGCTGGTCGGGCTTCAGCGCGTGGAGGATCTCGGCCGGGAGCCGCGCCAGCAGCTCGGCGGCGTCGTCCGGATGGAGCGTGCCGAGCTCGTCGAGCAGCTCACCCGGCGGCAACGATTCGAGCAGGCCCTGGATCTCGTCGGGGCTCAGTCGCGGACGATCGTCGGGCTCCACCTGCGCCGCCTCGGGCGCGTCGTTCCGTTCGCTCACGTTCCCGGCCCCCGCTGCATGCCCATCATGCGGATCACGACTTTGGACACCCGGCTCGCGCTGCCCTCGACCACGTCCCACTCGAGCCCGCCCACCACCAGGCGCTCGCCCGGCTGGAGGATGCGGCCTGCGGCCCACGCGAGGTACCCGCCCGCCGTCTCGACGCGCGGCGGCGGCTCGAGGCGCACGCCGAAATGCTCGATCACGCGCGACAGCGGCGTGGCGGCGTCGGCCACCAGCACGCCGGGCATGGGCGGCTGCACCGGCACGGTGCGCTCGTCGAGTTCGTCGAAGATCTCGCCGACCAGCTCCTCGAGCAGGTCCTCCATGGTCACGATGCCGGCGGTGCCGCCGTACTCGTCGAGGACCACGGCCAGGTGGCGGCGCTCGCGCTTCAGGTCGAGGAGCGCGTCGGCGCAGCGACGCGTCGACGGCAGCGCCGCGATCGGGCGCACTTTCACGGGGCCATCGGGGCCGGCCTTGAGCAGATCGAAGGCGTGCACCATCCCGACGAACTCGTCGAGCGAGCGGCGCATCAACGGCACCCGCGTATAGCCGGAGCTGGAGCAGACGCGCGCCAGCTCGGCGGGCGTGGCGTCTTCCCTGGCGGCGACGATGCGGGTGCGCGGCGTCATCACCTCGCGGACCGTGCGCTCGGCGAAGGCCATGACCCCGGAGACGATCTCGAGCTCGTCCTCGCGGGCGATGCCGTCACTCGCGCCCAGGCGCAGCAGCGCGGCCATCTCCACGCGCTGGGTCGCGGCGCGCCCCCGCACGATGCGGCCGACGATGGCCGACGCGGGAGTGAGCCGGGGGACCACGGCGCGCACGATCGACTCGGGCCACCGGCGCCCCACGGCGCGCGGCAGGAAATACACCAGCAGCGTGATGAGCGGAAGGCCGAAGCCAAGCTCCAGCGCGAGCGTCGGCACGATGTCGGTGTGCTGGAGGGCCCACGGAGTCGCCACGCCGGCCATCGCGATCCCGATGGCGACGAGGCCGTTCGCGACCGAGAGGATGTCGCCCGGGCGCGCCAGCAGCGTCACGGCGGCGTCGGCGCCGGCGAGCCTGCGTGCCGCCCAGCGGGTGAGCTCCAGCCGGCTCGCGGCGATGACCGCGACGGCGGTGGTGGCGCCGAGCGCCGCGAGGGCCAGGCCGACGAGCACCACCAGCAGGCTCATGCGCCGTCATCCTCGGGCATCGGCTCGGGCGGCGCCATGCGCTCGAACTTCAGCCGCGCGATGCCGCGCTTCACGACCTTCTCGATGGTGACGATGAAGCCCGCGACTTCGATGGTCTCGCCCGCGACCGGGACGTGGCCGAGCGCGGCGTACACGAATCCGCCGGCGGTGGTGACCTCCTCGTGCTCCAGCGGCACGCCGAGGGCTTCGGCCAGGACATCGAGCGGCGCGCGGCCGTCCACATCGAACACGCCGGGGGCGCCTTCCTTCACCGACGGCCCCTCGGCCTCGTCGTACTCGTCGGCGATCTCGCCGACGATCTCCTCGAGCACGTCCTCCAGCGTCACCACGCCCGCCGTGCCCCCGAACTCGTCCACCACGATCGCCATGTGACTCGGCCCGCGCTGGAAGTCGCGCAGCTGCCGGTCGAGGGTCTTCACTTCGGGAATGATCTCGACGGTGCGCACCAGCCCCTGCCAGTTGCTCGGCCCGCCCGGCCCGAAGCGCGCCGGCAACAGGTCCTTGGCGTAGAGGACGCCCACGATGTGGTCGAGGTCGCCGTCGTAGACCGGCAGCCGCGCGTACTCGGCGGCCGCGGCCTGTTTCACGACGTCGTCGAACTCGGCGTGCAGATCGATACCGACCATGTCGATGCGCGGCGTCATGACCTCGCTCACCATGGTGTCGGTGAGCGCGAAGACGCCGAGCAGCATCTCGCGCTGCGCGATTTCCGTCCCCTGCCCCTTCGGCACCGCGACGCCAAACATCCGCGCGAAGGCGCGGTCGAGGATGCCCGCGGCCACGAAGAGCGGCGCGGGAATCGACAGCGTCGCGCCGGTCAGCCGCACCACCGCGCGACCGACGAGGGCGCCTTTCCACAGGCCGATCAACCGGGGGAGCAGGTCGGCGACCACGATGATGCCGGCGATCAGGCCGCCGAAGCGCGCGGCGCGCGCCAGCCAGCCGACCTCCGGATCCCACCATTGCAGGGTGCCCGACAGCGCCAGCGCCACGAGGGTAATGAGGCAGATGCGGCCGATGGCGAGGCCGCGCCGGAGCCGCTCCGGCTTCTCGGCGTACAGCCGCGGCAGGCCGGTCAGCCCGAGGTGCGGATTCGCGGCGAGCGCGCCCTCGGTCATCGCCAGCAGCGCCGACCAGAGGGCGGCGAGAGCCGCAAAGATGAGCGGGATGCTCTGCGGGGTCATCGCGCCCCCCGGGCGATGGTTGCCAAATGGCGTTCCTGAACATGCCACATGGCAGACCGGGTCCGGTCGCCGGTGTCGGGATGCTCGTAGCCGAGCACGTGCAGCACCCCGTGGACGACGAGGCGGCGGGTCTCGTCCCGGACCGTGGTGCCGAAGCGCCTGGCGTTTTGCGCCGCGGCTGCGGGGCAGATGTAGATGTCGCCGACGACGGTGGGACGGGGGGATGGGGGGACGGGGGGACGGGACAGCGCGAAAGCGATGACGTCGGTCGCCCGATCCTTGCCGAGGTGCTCCCGGTTGAGGGTCCGCATGCGCGCGGGACCAACGAACGTGATGGACATGGCGGCGCCTGTGGCGTGCTCGGCCCGGATGACCGCGGCGGCAATCCGCGCAACGTCGGCAACCCCGATGGCCGCGCGGACCGTCATGCTCACCTGGGTCGGAGGCGCCGGGACCTGGCGACTTGGCGACTGGGCGACTGGGCGACTCATTTCGCCACCTCCCAGTCCGCCGTAATCCCGCCCTGCTCCGACGGATAGTCGAGCCGCGCATGATGCATCGACGCGTGCATCCGCACGAAGGTCCGGCGCACGACATCGATCTGCCGCAGCGTCAGCGGCGCGTCGCGCAGCTGGCCGGCCTCGATGCGGCTGTCGACCAGGTGCCCGATGGCGTCGTCGATGGTCTGGGGCGTGGGCTCGTCGAGCACCCGCAGCGCCGCTTCCACCGAGTCGGCGAGGAGGGCGACGGCGGTCTCGGCCGTCTGCGGCAGCGGGCCCGGATAGCGGAACGCTCCGTCGTCGACGCCGTCGCCCGCCGCGCGCGCGCGCCGGAGGAAGTAGCTCAGCTCCTGGGTCCCGTGATGCTCGGGAATGAAGCGCCAGATGGTCTCGGGCAGCCGGTGCGCCCGCGCCAGCGCGATGCCGTCATCCACGTGGCGCCGGATCAGCTCGGCCGACTGCGCCGGGGTGAGCTGCTCATGGGGGCTGGGGCCGCGCCCCTGGTTCTCGACGAAGTACGACGGATTGCGGAGCTTGCCGACGTCGTGGTAGTAGCAGCCGACGCGCGCGAGGAGGCCGTTGGCGCCGATCGCGTCACACGCCGCTTCGCACAGGTTGGCCATGGCGATGCTGTGCGCCCAGGTTCCGGGCGCCTCGCCGGCCATGCGGCGGAGCAGCGGCTGGGCCGGATCCGCCAGCTCGAGGAGCCGCAGGTCGGTGGTGCTGCCGGTGAACGTCTCGGCGAGAGGGAGGAGCAGCATCGCCAGCGCGGCGCTGAAGAGGGCGTTGAGTCCACCCAGTCCCGCCGCGAGCGCGATGGCCCGCAGCGTTTCCTGCTCGGCGAAGCCCGACACGGCGGCGGCGGCGGCGTAGATCGCGCCCACGGCGACCACGAACCGGTACGCCTGGATGCGGGAGCGGATGCGCCGCAGCGACAGCGCGGCGCCCACCCCGCCGATGAACGCGAAGGCCAGCGCGTCGGTGCCGCGCAGCGCCGGCTGCGACGCGACCAGCGCCGCGACCGCCATCGCCGCGACGGCCGCGATCCGGCCGTCGTACAGCACGGCGAAGAGAAAGACGGGCAACGCGACGGGGATCAGCTCGACCCGCATCGGGTGCTGCCGCGCCACCAGTCCCGCCGCGGCGAGCACCGCGCTGAACCCGAGCGCGAAGAGCGTCATGCCGCGCAGGCTGCGGTAGATCGACGGGCGGAAGTAGAAAAGGATGACGCCGAAGAGCGCCGCCATCAGCGCGTTCAGGCCGAAGGTCCCGAGTCCGGGGAACGCGACGCCGCCGTGCTCGGGAATCGCGGGAAAGGCGAAGTAACCCAGCGCCGCGACCAGGAGGGCCAGCAGCAACCGCGCGAGGTGGTCGCGCAGGGCGAGGCGCGCGCCGTTCAACCCGCGGCGTCCTCCTGGTAGGCGCGGATGATCTCCCGCACCAGGCGGTGCCGCACCACGTCGGTATCCTCGAGATAGCAGAAGCCGATACCCTCGATCCCCGGCAGCACCCGCTCCACCTGGAGTATGCCCGAGTCCTCGCGCGAGGGCAGGTCGATCTGGGTCTTGTCGCCGGTGACGACGGCGCGCGAGTTCACGCCCATGCGGGTGAGAAACATCTTCATCTGCATGCCGGTCGCGTTCTGCGCCTCGTCGAGAATCACGAACGCGTCCTGGAGCGTGCGGCCGCGCATGTACGCCAGCGGCGCGATCTCGATCACCCGCGTCTCCAGCGCCTTCTGCACTTTCTCGTGCGGCATCATGTCTTCGAGCGCGTCGTAGAGCGGCCGCAGGTACGGGTCCACCTTGGCCTGGAGGTCGCCGGGGAGGAACCCCAGGCGCTCGCCCGCTTCGACCGCGGGCCGCGCCAGGATGATCCGCTTCACCTTCTTCTTCTGCAGCATGTCCACCGCGACGGCCACCGCCATGTACGTCTTGCCGGTGCCGGCGGGTCCGATGCAGACCACGATCTCCTTGTCGTACATCATCTGGAGATAGGCGCGCTGGCCCGCGGTTTTTGCCGCAACGACCTTGCGCAGCCCCGGCAGCTGGATCCGGGTGTGGTCGCCGCTGCGGGTCTCGAGCCGGCCGCGCGAGGAATCGTCGGCCATCCGGCGCACGTCCTCGACCGTGATCTCGTCACCCGAGCGCGCCATCTCGATCATGGTCTGCGCGACCGGCGTCGCGCGCTCCACCGCCTCGAGGGCGCCCGCGAGCGAGAGCTGGTCGCCGCGCAGCGACACGCGGATCCCCATGATCCGCCCCAGCTCCTGGACGTTGGCGTCGTTGACGCCGGCGAGGGTGAGGGGGTCGGCGCCCTCGACGGCCAGGCGATGGACGATCTCTTCGTCATTGGTCATGGCGTCACCTTCAGGTGGAGCACGTCGAGGTCCTCCTGGCGAACCGTCGTGGGAGCGCCCTCGAACAGCGCGCGGGCCTGGGCCGTCTTCGGGAACGCGATCACGTCACGCATGTTGTCGGTACCGGCCAGCAGCATCACGATGCGGTCAAATCCGATGCCGATGCCGCCGTGCGGCGGCGCGCCCGCCCGCAGCCCCTCCATCAGAAATCCGAAGCGATGGTCGGCCTCCTCGGGCGTGAAGCCGAGCCGGTCGAAGACGGCCTGCTGCTGCGCCGGATCGACGATACGGATGCTGCCGCTGCCCAGCTCGACGCCGTTGATGACGGGATCGTAGTGGGTCGAGCGCGCGCGGTCGGGGTCGCTCGCGAGCAGCGGGGCGTCCCCGGCCAGCGGCGCCGTGAACATGTGGTGCATGGCGTTGCGCGCCCCGGTGTCGGGGTCGGTCTCGAACATCGGGAACTGCTCGATCCATACACAGGCGTGCGTGGTGCGTGGCGCGTGGTGCGCCGGAAGGCGCTTCACGATGTCCAGGCGCACGCGGCCTAACGCGGGCAGGACCACCGCCGCGTGGCCCGCACAACCGACCACCGCATCGCCTTCCTTCACCTTCAGCGCGCCGAACACGGCATCGCCCAGAGCCCTGGCGCCGGGACCGGTGACGCCGTCGGGCCCGTGCCTGGCCCAGAGCAGGCCGGTCGCGCGCATCGTCTTCGCCGCTTCGGTGAGCTGGTCGAAGTCCTTGCGCGACAGGCTCGCACCGCCCTCGACGACGATCACCCGCACCGTGTCGCCCTTCGCCACCGCGGCGCGCAGGAAGTCGCCGCTCCCCGCGCCGATCTGCGCGGTGACATCCCGAATCTCGAGGCCGTAACGCAGGTCGGGCTTGTCGGAGCCGAAGCGCGCCATCGCATCGTCGTAGGACATGCGCGGAAACGGCGCGGTGATGGTCTGCCCTCCCTCGGCCCACAGCGCGACCAGCAGCCGTTCCACCCAGCGGTAGATGTCTTCGGGCCCGACGAACGAGGCCTCGACGTCGATCTGGGTGAACTCCGGCTGCCGGTCGGCCCGCAGATCCTCGTCGCGGAACGAGCGCGCGATCTGGAAGTACTTGTCGAATCCCGACACCATCAGCAGCTGCTTGTAGAGCTGCGGCGACTGGGGCAGCGCGTAGAACTGCCCCGGATGCACGCGCGAGGGCACCAGATAGTCGCGCGCCCCCTCGGGCGTGGGCTTGGTGAGGATCGGCGTTTCGATCTCGAGAAAGCCCATCGCCGTCAGCTCGGCGCGGGCGCGCTGCATCAGCCGGTGGCGCAGCTCGATGTTGGCGAAGAGCTCGGGGCGGCGCAGATCCAGGTGGCGGTGCCGCAGGCGCAGCTCCTCGGAGGCCAGCATCTCGCCCTTGCCGAGCGCGACCGGAATCACCGGCGTTGCGGCGGGACCGACCACGCGCACGAGCAGGCCGCGCACCTCGATGGCGCCGGTGGGCATCTCCGCATTGGCCTGCCCCGCGGGACGCGGCGCGACCTCGCCCTCGACCAGGATCACCGTTTCGGGCGTCAGGGCGGAGGCCGCCTGGTACGCGTCGCCGGCGTCGGGCGCGAAGGCCACCTGCACGATCCCCGCGCGATCGCGCAGGTCGATGAACACCAGGCCGCCGAGGTCGCGGCGCCGGTGGACCCAGCCGCCGAGCCTGACCCGCGTGCCCTGGTGCGCGGCGCGCAGCTCGCCACACAGGTGCGTGCGCATCGTGGTCGCGTTCACCGAAACAGTTTCGCCGCCCACTCGATCCTCATCAGGTAAGTGCCAACCAGAAGTCCGGAAGCGGCGCCGGTGGTGTCCATCAGCCAGTCCATCACTTCGGCGCCGCGACCGGGAATGAACGTCTCATGCCATTCGTCGAACGCGCCGAAGGCCGACAGCAGGGGCCACACCAGCGCGAGCAGCACCGCGCGCCGCGCCGACACCCGCCAGGCGCGCGCGATCAGGAATCCCAGGCCGAAGTACAGGCAGAAATGCGCCACCCAGTCGATGCGGAAATGGGGCAGCGGCGGCAGCATGCTGCCGGGCATCGACGTGAGCGAAAGCTGGAAGGCGAGCCAGAGGATGACCGCTCCCCACGCCCGCCGCTCAGTCAGACCCTGCATCCCCTGCATCTCCTGCGTTCCCTGCATCATGTCTGCTCCGCCTCCCGCACCACGGCGGCAAAATCCTCGGGCGTGGGCGCCTTGAGCAGCCGCTCGCGCAGATAGTCGCGCCGCACCAGCCGCGCGATGCGCGACAGCGCGCGCACCTGGTCGCCCGCGGCCGACTCGGGGCCGGCCACCAGGAACACCAGGCGCACCGGCTTCTCGTCCACCGCGCCGTACTCGATGGGCACACTGGTCCGGCCGGCGACGATCGCCAGCTCCGTCAGCAGCGGCGTCCGGGCGTGCGGAATCGCGACTCCGTAACCGAAGCCGGTGGACTGCAGTTCCTCGCGCTCGTGGACCGCGCGCAGGATGTCGCCCGCATCTCCTCCGACCCGGCTGACCAGGAGGTCAACGAGTTCCCGAAGCACGCTCGGCTTGTCCCGAGAATCGAGGGGGACTTTGATGCGGTCGGCGGTGAGGAGCTGGCCCAGCAGCACTGTCGCGGAAGTTAGTGTGGCTTCTCGACTTGGGCAAGCAAGCCCGTTAAGCTTCAGGATGAGAGCTTTTGGGGACCGTAGACCGAGGACCGGGGACCGGGACAACCGCACCGGGAATCGCACTTTCGGTCCACGGTCCTCGGTCTACGGTCCCCGTCTTCTGGCGCCCCTTCTGGTGTTGGGCACCATGGCCGGTCAGGCGCAGGCCCAGGCCGCCGTCGCGTCGGACTTGTGGCGGGTCGCGCAGGGGACCCTTATCACGCCGGCAGCACTATCCGACGACGGCGCCGCCGCGCTCTGGACCCCGGTGCTGGTGCTTGCCGACAGCCAACGGCTGCGCGTCGGCATCGAGGCGCTTCACGCCCCGAGCGAGATCGGGGTCACGGGCGGTGTGCTATCGCTCACTGCCCGCGCGCCCGGCATCGGCATCATCAACCTGACCTACGGCCGCCTCGGCCTCTCCGGCGTCGGCTTCACCGAGACGAGCCCCGAGCTCGCGGGCCCGGCCATCGCGATCTACAACCAGGTCACGTCGCTCGGGATCTCGCGACGCCTGGCCCGCCAGGTCACGGGCGGCCTCGCCGTCCGCTACATCGACGGCCGCCTGGCATCCGCATCGCGGTCGCAGCTCGGCCTGGACGTCGGGGCCCGGTTCGAGTCCGCGCACGTGCGCATCGGATTCGCGACGCGCTTCTTCGATCCCACCTTCGGCGCGTCGCGTGACGCCGCCACCTATAACGCGGGGGCCGAGTATCGGACGGGGTCCATCGACGCCTGGGGCGCGCCGGCCACGCTGGCGCTGCGCTACGGCGTCACGGGGGCGCCCGACGACGGCGTCGCCCACCTGCTCTCGGCGGGCGTTGCCCTCGGGCCGACGCTGTCGCTCGACGTGGGCGCAGCGCGCGAGGTGACCGCGAGCGACGCCGTGTGGCGCAGCCTGCTCGGCATCGGCATCGGGGCGGGACGCTACGTCGTCCGCATCGGGCGCGACGGCGGGGCCCATGGCCTCGGCGCAACCTACCGATTTGGACTGACGGCGGTATTCAAATGACGAGCGACCGGGGGACGGGGGGACCGGGGGACGGGGCGCACACCGCACCTCGCATCCTCGGCATCACGCCGTACGAGGCGCGGGTGAAGATCGGCGAGTGGCTGCGGACCGAAAAGCTACCCGCCTATCGAGCCAACCAGATCCTGCCGCGGCTGTGGCAGCGTCCGGTAGCCAGCTGGGCCGACGCGCAGGAGCTGCCGGCGACGCTGCGCGCCCGGCTCCAGGAGGACTGGCCCCTCGACCGGCTCACGCTCGGCGTGCGCCAGCAGTCCACCGACGGCACGGTGAAATACCTGTGGCGGCTGGCCGACGGCGAGGCGATCGAGTCGGTGATGATTCCCGAACGCGACCGCCGCACCCTTTGCATTTCCTCGCAGTGCGGCTGCCCGCTGCGCTGCTCCTTCTGCGCGACCGGGACGATGGGGCTGCACCGCAACCTCGACGCCTGGGAGATCGCGGCGCAGGTGCGCGAGATGCTGCTGTTCCCCGATCCCGATGCGAAGCCGTCGAACATCGTTTTCATGGGCATGGGCGAGCCGCTCCTGAACTGGCCCGCGGTGAGCACGGCGCTGACGATCCTCAACGACCCCGAGGGACTCGGCATCGGCGCGCGCCATATCACCGTGTCCACGGTGGGCATCCTGCCGGGCATGGCCGAGCTCGCCAAGCGGCCCGAGCAGTTCCGGCTGGCGATCTCGCTGCACGCGCCGACCGCCGCCACCCGGCTCGGCCTGATGCCGATCGAGAAGCGCTATCCGCTCGCCGACGTGCTTGCCGCCGCGAGGCAGTTCAAGCGGCGCATCACCTTCGAGTACGTGCTGATCGACGGCGTGAACGATCGCGAGGAGGATGCCGCGGAGCTGGCCCGGCTGGCGGAGGAGAGTGGCGCACTGATAAACCTGCTGCCCCTGCATCCGGGCGGCGCCGGCGACCTCGAGCCGTCGCCCAAGCGGCGGATCCACGGCTTTCTCGCGTCGTTGAAGCGCCGGGGCGTCGAGGCGGTGCTGCGCCGCAGCCGCGGCCTCGACATCGACGCGGCCTGCGGACAGCTACGGCTGGCGGACGACCGGGGCGAAGTCCACGCCCAGCCGGACGGTCACGTCGACCAGCCGGGACGGATCGGCCCGCGTCCGGATCGCGCCGGCACCTAACGATTTGCGGACCAGCGTGGCGAGGCTGTCGTCGCCGCGCCGCAGGACCACCTGGGTGGTGTCGAGCACGCCCGTGGTGGTATCCGACCCGAAGTACACCACGTCGATGCCCGCGTCCCGCAGCCGCTGGGTCGCGATCCGCGCCAGCCCCGTCACGCCCGACGCATTGAGCACCTCGACCTGCACCCGCACCCCCTCGCCCGGCACCGGGTGCGCCATCGCGGCGACCGGCTTGCCGGCGCGGTGATGGGCGCGGTACCAGGCGGCGCCTCCGGCGCCGAGCAGCGCCACCGCCAGCGTTACGACGAGGACGAGGCGTCCCCTACCAGCCTGTTCCAGAAGTCCTGCGTCTCCTTCCCGACCACTCGGCCCGATTGCCGCAGGTGGGCGATGCGCAACCCCGCCACCTCGAAGAGCACCTGCTCGAACTCCCGCGGCACCCGCGCCGCCAGCTCCGCGGCGCCAGGGTCGCGCTGGCGCCCCGGCTCCAGGTAATCCGCGAGGTAGAGCGCCTTCCCCACCTCGTCCCAGCCGGCGTACCCGACGGAATGATAGCGCACGGCGTCGAGCACACCCTGGTCCTGCTCGCCATGCCGGGCGGCGGCGGCCGCCGCCGCCGGCCCATGCCAGAGCGCGCGGGCCCAGTCCCCCTGTGGCACATACTCCGCGAGTATCCCGGGATCGGCTTCCTTGAGGGCGTCGTGCAGCCAGGCCGCGCGGCACCACCGCTCGGCCTCGGCGCCGGGCACACCGCGCGCCGTGGCCCAGCTCTCCATGAGCTCGGCCACGCGGCGGATGTGCTCGGCGCGTTTCGGCGAGACGACGGCCCATCCCGGCAGCTCACGCGCCGGCATCGACCCGAGGATCCGCCTCCAGCCCTTCGCCCAGAATGACATTGTCGATCAGCCGTTTGAGTCCGACGCGCATCGCCGCGACGAGATAGCTGCGTGGCGTGGCGGCATGGTTGGGAAGAAAGGTGTCGGGGTCCACGACGTTGATGTATTCGGTCGTGATCTTCTGGTCGGACTCGGCGGACGCCAGCACCCGGTAGGCGGCGGCGACGACCTGCCCCGCCCGGCGTTCTCCCGCGCGGTGCGCCGCCACGCCGGCGGCGAGGGCGCGCGACAGCAGCGCCGCCTGCTCGCGGCCCGCGGCATCGAGGTGGACGTTGCGCGAGCTCAGGGCGAGCCCGTCCGCCTCGCGCACCGTGGGCGCGACGACGATCTCCACCGGCAGGTTCAGGTCGCGCACCATGAAGCGCACCAGCGCGGCCTGTTGCGCGTCCTTGCGCCCGAAGACGGCGACGGTGGGCTGCACCACCGCGAAGAGCTTGGCCACCACCGTCAGCACGCCGGCGAAGTGCGTCGGGCGGATGGCGCCCTCGAGGATCGTGCCGACCGGTCCCGGCGCCACGGTCACCTGCGGCTCTTCGGGATAGATATCGTTCGCCTCCGGCACCCACAGCAGGTCCACACCCGCCGCCGCCGCCATCGCCCGGTCGCGGACCAGGTCGCGGGGATAGGTGGCCAGGTCCTCGCCGGCGGCGAACTGGAGGGGATTCACGAAGATGCTCATGACGACGACGTCGGCGTGCCGGCGCGCCTCCCGCACCAGGGACACGTGCCCCTCGTGGAGAAAGCCCATCGTCGGCACGAAGCCGATCCGCTGCCCGCGGGCCAGGGCCTCGCGCGCGGCGGCGCGCATCGCGGTCACTGCCGTCAATTCGATCACGCGCGAAGGCTAACGGCAGGGCACGCGTGGTGGCAACACCGTGGGCCCCTGCGGCGGATCGCGACCCGCCTAACGTTTTATCAGACTAGAAGGAGTGCCCTTCGTCCGGATACGCGCCGGAGCGCACTTCCTCCGCGAACGTCCCGACCGCCTTGCGCACGTCGCCGGCCATGTCGGCGTACTTCTTCAGGAACTTGGGCTTGAACACGTCGTTCAGGCCCAGCAGGTCCGGGAGCACCAGCACCTGGCCGTCGCAGTGCGCGCCCGCGCCGATGCCGATGGTCGGAATCGTCAGCGCCTGCGTCACCCGCGCGCCGACGTTCGACGGCAGCAGCTCCAGCACGAGGGCGAAGCAGCCCGCCTCCTCCAGCGCCCGCGCGTCCTTCACGAGCCGCTGCACCGCTTCGTCGGTGCGGCCCTGCACCTTGTAGCCGCCCAAGGCGTGCACCGACTGCGGCGTGAGGCCGATGTGCCCCATCACCGGGATGCCGGCATCGACCAGCGCGCGCACCGTGGGCGCCATCGACTGGCCGCCCTCGATCTTCACCGCGTTGGCACCGGTCTCCTTCATGACGCGCCCGCAGTTGCGCAGCGCATCCTCGGGATTGATCTGGTAGCTGAGAAACGGCATGTCCACCACCAGCAGCGCCCGCTTCACGCCGCGGCGCACCATGCGCGCGTGGTAGATCATCTGGTCCACGGTGGCCGAGAGGGTGGACGGCTCACCGGCGATGACCTGGTTCACCGAATCGCCCACCAGCACGATGTCCACGCCGGCGTCGTCCACCAGCCGGCCGAAGAGCGCGTCGTAGGCGGTGACGGCGACGATCTTCCGCTTCGCCTGCTTCCAGGCGAACAGGTCGAGGGTGGTCACGGCCTTGTGGTCAGCCGACGGGGAACTGGACATCGAGGGCCTGCAGCTCGCGCTGCCAGAAATCGCGGTGGGACAGCTCGGGATGCGGGATCACCAGGTCGGGCTCGCGCACGGTGCGGGCGCCGTACAGCACGATGTCACAGTCGAGGGTGCGCGGGCCCCAGCGCTCGGTGCGCACCCGGCCCGCGGCGCGCTCGATGCCGAGCAGCGCCTCGAGCAGGTCCGGGGGTTCGAGCCCCGTCTCGGCCAGCACCATCTGGTTGAGGTAGGGCGGCTGGGCCACCGGGCCGATGGGCGCCGTCTCCTCGATGGGCGACTCACGCAGCAGCGTCGTGTGCGGGAGCGCCGCGATCGCCTCGCGCGCCTGCTTCAGCATCGCGTGGCGGTCACCCAGGTTCGACCCCAGCGCGATGGCGACCTGCTCAGGCGCCATCGCGGGAGCGCTCGATGACGACCTCGACGAAATCGAGCGGCCCCGGGATCGGCGCGTGCGGCTTCCGCGCGGCCACGCGCACCCGCGACACCCCCTCCAGCTGGAGCACCGCGCGGGCGATCATCTCGCAAAGTCCCTCGAGCAGCTTGTGATGGCTGTCGCCGACACAGTCGTGCACCGTCTGGTAGAGGGTGCGGTAGTCGAGGCGCATCGCCGGGGCGTCGGAGATGCCCACCTGCCGCAGTGACAGGAAGGCGGTGACGTCGAGCTCCAGCGGCTGGGCGAATTTCCCCTCGTGAGGCAACAGCCCCACCAGGGTGTGAAAGCGCATGCCGCGCAGCGTGATCGCGTCGGCCGAAGACGCGGACGGAGTGGTCACAGGGTGATCTGGATACCGGTGGTGAACGTGGTATCCAGCTTCTTGAGCGCGGGCGTCGCCGGCGCAGGCTCGGCGTCATACCGCATGAGGTACGACAGCCGGATGCCGATGGCCGCGGTCAGCGGCGCCACCAGCGAGGTGGCGGACGTGGTGCGCAGGTGCCCCGTGTCCTTGAGGTCCTCGGTCAGCTCGACGCCCGCTTCGAAGTAGGAATGCGCGCCGAGTTTCTGGTGAAAGAGGGGCGCCAGCCGGGCGATGCCGTAGCTCTCGTCGACGAACCCGGTGCGCTGCTGCGTGACGCCGGCGCCGACGTCGATGGTCAGCGTGCTCCGCGGCGTGGCGAGCGCCTTCCAGGAGAGGCCGCCCAGCTCCTGCATGCGGTGCGCCACTCCGGCCGGCGGGTTGGCTTCGTAGTCGGCGCTGCCGAAGGCCGACAGCCGCGGATTGATCCAGTAGTCCGCGCGCAGGCCCGCGAGGAGCTGGTTGGCGGAGGCGATGCCGGCACTCTTGCCGTAGACCCAGGCCGCCGTCTCCGTGAAGGTCCACCACTTGCTGGCCCGGTAGACCGCCTTGTCCCCAAGGTTCACGGTGCTGAGCCGCGTGTTGCCGGAGGTCTGCACGTAGCCGAGATTGCCGACCAGGTGCCAGCCGACGCTGTCGGCGGCGTTCTGCGCGCGCGCCGGCGACGAAAACGCGAGCGTGGCGGCGCAGGCGAGCGGAAGAATGCGCATGGTCTTCATGCCTTAGGTTATTCGGAGATGCGGTGAAATGCCACTGCAACAGGGGGGATGGGGGGATGGGGGGGATAAGGGGCGGGGGGACGGGCGATCCCTCTACGCCGAGACAAACCGCCGCGCCACTTCCCCGAGCTGGAGGGAGACCGCCGACAACTCCTGCGCCGCGCGCTCCAACTCCACCAGGGCCCGCGACTGGTCCTCGGCGCGCGCGGCCAGATCGACCGCGGAGGCGCGGTTGCGGCTCGACAGCTCGGTGGCCGCGCGCACCCGCGACGCGAGCCGCGCGAGGGCGTCGTCCTGGCTCGCCGCGGTGGACGCGATGCGGCGCGCGTGGTCCTCCGCGTCGGCGGTGGAGCGCACGATCGCGTCGAGGGCCCGCAGCGCCTCGGCCGACAACTCCTCGACGCCACCCACTGCCTGCTCGCCGCGCAGCATGGTGATCGCGACCTGCGTCATCTGCTTCTGGATGGCACCCACCAGCCCGCCGACTTCGCTGGCCGCCGTGGCGCTCTGCTCCGCCAGCCGCTTGACCTCGCCCGCCACCACCGCGAAGCCGCGTCCCTGCGTCCCCGCGCGCGCCGCCTCGATCGCCGCGTTGAGCGCCAGCAGATTGGTCTGATCGGCGATCTCCCGGATCAGGCCGATGAAGTCGGTGATGCGCCGCGTCACCGTGACCAGCGAGCGCACCTGCTCCGAGCTCTCGCCCACGAACCCCTTGAATTCGACCAGCCGCTGCACCGCCCCGCCGATCGTCGCGCGATTGCCGGTCGCCGTATCGCTGGCCTCGCTGCTGCGCTCGGCGGCCTCGCGGCCGTCGGACGCCACGCGCCGCGCCGCCTCGGTGATGACCTCGGTGGCCTCGAGGTTCTCCTGGACCTGGCGCTCCTGCTCGGTCGCCGTGGCCTCGATGGCCGACGCCTGGCGCGCCGCGGCGGCGCCGCTGCGGCGCAGCGCCTCGACGCTCTGCGCCACGGCCATCACCTCGCCGCCGATCTGCTGCACCATCTCCATCAACGGCTCCCGCAGGTTGGCGATGTGCATCGCCGACGAGACCTGCGTGGCCAGCGTCTGCGCCAGCGACTGCGCCTGCGGGCCGTAGATGTTGCGCTTGGTGTGCTCCAGCTCGAGGGTGCCGAGGATATGGTCGCCGAACTTGAGCGGAAGGATCAGGATGCTCTGCGCCCAGGGACGCGACGTGCCAATGCGCGGATCGTGCCGCGCGTCCTTCACGAGGACGGGTTTGCCCGACTGCATCGCCTCGTCGCGCAGCGTTTCGAGATCGGCCGGCGGCTCGGCGTTGCGGGCCTCGCCCGACGCATTGCGATAGACCCGCTCGACCCCCGACGTGCCGCGCCGGTAGACGCGAAAATCGCTCCACTCGACCAGCCGGTTGGCCAGCTGGCCGATGCGCTCCAGGGCGTCGCCGAGGGCGAGATCGGCCGTCACCGCCATGTCCACCGACAACACCTTGGTCCGCTCTTCGGCGGCGATCGCTTCCTCCAGCAGCCGCTTGGCCATCATCCCCGCGAGCCCCAGCATCGCGGCGACGAACCACCAGCTGATGGGCTCGAGCGTGTCCACCGCGATGAGCACCGTGATCGTCGCCAGGATGCAGGCGAAGTAGCTGATGACCTCATAGCGCAGGACCAGCGAGATCTCGTCGCGCGTCAGCTTGCCGCGCAGTACCAGCGAGAAGTAGAAGAGCAGCCGGGCGATGACGAAGTAGCCCAGGATGAAGAACGCCACCGCGGGGACCGTCTCCACGCCCATCTCGTGCCCGGCGAGGCCCAGCCGGCGCAGCGACACCGCGTACAGCCCGAAAGCCGCCGCCAGTGACAGGACTTCCCGGCCGCCATTGATGGCCGCCGCTTTCCACGTCTTGCGCAGCAGCCCCCAGTCGGCGACCAGCGCACCCCCGGCCAGCGCGATGGACACCGGCACCGGACCGAAGAGGAGGCAGCCCGCAAGCCCGGCGAAGCTCGTGAA
>JAYTEN010000108.1:0-12624 GCA_043735145.1 Gemmatimonadota bacterium
GTCGATGAGATGCTCCTGCTCCTGCTTGAGGATCTCGCGGATGTGCTCGGCCATGGCGAACTCACCCAGCACTTCGCACTGGCGGACGCGATCGCGGTACTGCTGGATGGTGTTGCGCTCGTTCTCCAGGTCGAAGCGGAGCATGTCCTTCGCCTTGTCGGATGTCTTCACCGGCTTGGGGGTCACGGTGATGTCGCCGCCGAGGTAGTCGATCTGCTTGGCGATGATGAGTGCGTGGGCCAGCTCCTCGCCGGCGTGCACCTCCAGCTCCTGCGCAATGCTCATGTACTCAGCGCCCTTGATGGCCTGGGAGTACGCCACGTAGGCGATGATCGCCTGGTATTCCCGGGACAGGTCGTCGTTCAGCAACGCGATCAGCTTCTGCCGAGTCACGTGCGCGGTGGCATCGGACGGCTTGCCGGTCTGCTTCTTCTTCGAGGGCACGAAGGCTCCTGGTCGGTGGAAGGAAAGTCCTGCCGTTGCATACACCAGAACCGGCGATTGGTGGCTGTTCGGCAGCCTACTTCGCGCCGACCTCTCGGGGATCAAACTCCAGCTCGAGGGTCTCGCCGTGGAGGTGGAGGTGCCGTTGGGCCGCACGCAGGTCAGGGCGATGCTGCCGTCGGTCTTTTTCTTCATCCTGATCCGCAGCATGGTTCGACGATAAAGGGGTATGGGGTAAGGGGTAAAGGGTAAAGGGGTAGGGAGAGACGGGATACAAGGGAGGGGTAAAGGGTTAACCCTTTACCCCATTACCCCCTACCCCAGCAGTTACGCGTTCTTCGTGCGCGCCGTCGCCATCAGCACCACACCGACGGCGATGGCCGCCACGCCGGCGAGGGGCGTAATGAAGCCCTTGCGCTCCGTGGTGACGCTGATCGGCCCGACATGCGCCGTATCACGATCCTTCACGTACCGGACTCCCTGGAGCGCGACGACGATGGCGCCGCCGATCACCAGCAGGATACCCACAATTCCCAGCGGTTTCATGTTTCCTCTCCTCGGTTGCTTGAATACCAATCCCGGCCCGGCATCTCCGGCGCCTCGTTTCATACTGCCAAAAGGAGAAATGGGTCCAGCCGCTGCTGCCAAAGCGGCGTCTCACCCCGACTCTCCCGCATACAGGCCGATCCGCAGCGGGCGCGGCGGCACGACCGCTTCTTCAATGACGACCCTCACGTGCCTGACGGCAATGGCGGGAAATCGGTCGAGCTTGCGATGACCGATAGTCGTGCCGCGCGCGAGTTCCTGCCACGCTGACCCCACGCGTCCCTGGATGACATAGCGGGCGACCGCCTGGCCACGCGCGATGTCTTCTTCGAGCCGCGCCAGGCCGACCGCAACCTCGCGGCCGAGGTCGAGGTCGCCCGTCATCCGGGTGCCCGTGGTGGTCCACCGCGCGCGCGCGGAGCGCGCGAGGTCGCGGGCGAAGGTCCGGTCCAGCGATGTCCGCAGCGCGGCGAGCCGCGCTACATCCACATGGTGCAGCAGGCCGTCGCGGGTCGGGGGCACGTTGAGCAGCAGCTTCGCATTCCGGCCCACGGACTGGAACCAGATGTCCCGCAGCTGATCCACCGTCTTCACGCGGTCGTCCTCAGCCGGATGATGGAACCAGCCGGGGCGGATAGAGGTGTCCACTTCGGCGGGCCGCCAGACCGCGCCCGCGGGATCGCCATGCTGGAGCGCCTCGATGACGCCGTCGCCGGAGGCGCCGGGGTACGGCACCCGCGCCGGATCGACGGTGGACCAGTCGGGATCGCCCGCCGAGCCGTCCTCGTTGCCGCACCAGCGCACGTCGGGCCCCGCGTCGGAGAACATCACCGCCTCCGGCTGGAGGCGCCTGACGAGCGCGAAGACCCGGGACCAGTCGTACTCCTGGCGCCGCCCGTTCGGGCCCTCCCCGTTGGCGCCGTCGAACCAGACTTCCGCGATCGGGCCGTACTGCGTGAGCAGCTCCGCGAGCTGGGCGCAGTAGAAATCATTGTAGCTCGCCGAGTCGCCGTACCCGGGGGCATTGCGGTCCCAGGGGGACAGGTAGAGCCCGGCGCGCAGGCCGTCATGCCGGCAGGCGTCGGTGAACTCGCGCACCACGTCGCCGCGGCCGCCACGCCACGGGCTTCCCGCCACCGAATGACTCGTCAGGCGGCTGGGCCAGAGGCAGAAGCCGTCGTGGTGCTTGGCCGTGAGAATGAGGGCGCGGGCCCCGGCCGCGTGTGCCGCGCGGGTCCACTGGCGCGCATCGAGGCGGGCCGGGTTGAAGATCGCGGGATCTTCCGTGCCGTCGCCCCATTCCCGGTCGGTAAAAGTGTTGACGCCGAAATGCAGAAAGAGCGCGAGCTCGTCGCGCTGCCAGCGCAGCTGGGCGGGCGAGGGCAGGGGCCGGATCGAAGTCCGCGCGTCGCGCCTGGGCGCGAGCGCCGCCGCGAGGGCGGCGGCGCTGCGCCGGCCGAAGTCGCGCCTGGTGGTCATGACGCGGGCTTCGCGTGCCGGCGCCCGGTGCGCAGCTGCTGGATGAGGTAGATCACGATCGCGATGTTCAGCGCGAACGCCGAGACGCGGACCACGCTGATCTTGCGGCTCAGCTCCCAGCACTCGAACGGGATGAAGGATGCCGTCGCGATCACCGTCAGATACTCGGCCCATACCTGCTCGAGCCAGAGTCCCGTGCCTTCGACGATGAAGAGCGCCGCGTAGAGAAGGGCGCCGATGCCGATGGCCTTGAGGCGGCCGGACGACAGGTCTTCGGCGCCGCCCAGAAGATGCGCGAGCTTCGAACGGATAAAGGGGGACGCGATGGCGGCGATGGCGTCTTCGGCCCGCGTCATGGCGCCGTCGTGCAGCAGCTCGATGGCGCCCAGGCCGCCCGCGATCAGCAGGACGGCCTTGACGTACTTGAAGATCGCGATGCCTGCGAGCACGCGGTTGCGTTTCGTCGTCCGCTGCTTCTTCATCCGCACCTGTTACACCCCTCAGCCGTAACTGACGCCCGCATGCAGGAGATTGACGGCGAAGAGCCAGATCGGATGGAATACGGGGTCGAAGAGTTTCCACGCGAGGAACATGCCGAGCATGCCGAGGCCGCGGTTGGCAAAGATGAACGCCTGGTATTTGCGCGCCCTCGCGGGATCGAGAAACAGGGGGATGACCCCGCTGCCGTCGAGCGGGGGCAAGGGGATCAGGTTGAAGCAGCAGAGGAGCAGGTTGAGCGAAAAGAAGACGCTGGCCAGGAATGCCGCCGCCTTCCACGCTCCTTCCGGGTCGCGCGCCCCGACGATGTGGCCGAAGCTCACCGACTCGGGCGACTCGAAGACGCCGCTCGCCAGACCGGCGCGCAGCGCGATCGCCGCGACCAGCACCAGGATCAGGTTGGCGATGGGGCCGGCGAGCGCCATCCACGCGGATCGCCGCGGATAGCGGAGCGCCCACGCGGGGTCGAAGGGCGCACTGGCGAATCCGATGGGCCAGCCCGATAGCAGCACCGAGATCAGCGGCAGGATGACCATGCCGAAGGGCTCGCGACGGATGTGGGGAATCGGGTCGAGGGTGACCTGGCCGCCGTGATACGCGGTGCGATCGCCGCCCCGCATCGCCACCCAGGCATGGGCTGCCTCGTGCAGGGTGGTGGAGAACAGGAAGACGACGTAGTAGACGAGGCCGGAAGCGATGTCGGGCATGACGTGTCATCATTCTATCCGCGACTCTCGGGCCCGCGCAAATGGGTCTGGCGCGCCGATGCGGGTGCCCGCAAGATGAGAGGATCGATTGACTTCATGCTTTCCCGAGGGGATCACGTGCGCCTGCCCGTAGCGTTCATCGCCATCGTCGTTGCCGCGCCATTGGCGGCACAGAGCCGCCCCATCCCTCGCCCGGCGCCCGCGCCGCGCGCCGACATCCCGCCGCGGCTCGATGCCTGGGTCGAGCGTTCGATCCGCACCTTCGAGACACCCGGCATCGCCATCGCGATCGTGAAGGACGGACGAGTCATCCTCACGAAGGGATGGGGTACCCGTCAGCTGGGAGGCAGCGCGCGCGTCAGCGAGCGAACCATCTTCCAGGTCGCCTCGAATACCAAGGCGATGACGGCTGCCGCGATCGCGATGCTGGTGGACTCGGGGAAAGTGCGCTGGACCGACCGGGTGATCGATCATCTGCCCTGGTTCGCGATGTACGATCCCTACGTCAGCCGCGAAATGACCGTTGAGGACCTGCTGACGCATCGCTCCGGGCTCGGCCTCGGCGGGGGCGACCTGCTCTGGTTTCACGCCGACTACACCCGCCGCCAGATCGTCGAGCGGCTGCGCTACGTGCGGCCCGCGACCAGCTTCCGCAGCGCCTATGCCTACGACAATGTCCTGTATATCGTCGCCGGCGAGCTGGTGGCCGCGGTGTCGGGCCTGCCGTGGGACGAGTTCGTCGCGCGCCGGATCTTCCAGCCTCTGGGCATGACGTCCACGAACACCACCGTCACGCACTTTCTCTCGGACGACGTCGCCACGCCGCACGGCCCCGTGGATGGCCGCATGCAGGTGGTGCCCCCCGACACGGTGGACAATGTCGGCGGCGCGGGCTCGGTGAACTCGAACGTCCTCGACATGGCGCAGTGGGTGCGCGTGCTGCTCGACTCGGGCCGGGTGGACGGATCGCGGCGCCTGTGGCGCGCCGAGCGCACGGGAGAGCTCTGGCAGGGGCGCACCATCACCGCGGGGCCGCGCAGCGCCGGGCTCGCCGAGTATGCGCTGGGCTGGGGGCTGTCCTACTGGAAGGGCCAGAAGATCGTCACGCACACCGGCGGCCTCGCCGGCATGATCTCGCGCGTCATGCTGATTCCCGGCACCCGCACCGGATTCGTCATCCTGACCAATGCGGAATCGCCGGCGATGGGCGCGCTCACCAACTATCTGCGCGACTGGTACACCGAGCCCGATACGGCGGACTACATCGCGCGATTCAGCGCGCCCGGCGCCCAGTTCGACGAGGCGGCGTGGGAGCGGCGGCTCGACAGCCTGCACGTGCGGGGCACGAACCCGTCACTGCCGCTCGCGAAGTACGCCGGGACGTATCGCGACGCCTGGTACGGCGACGTCACGCTGGTCCAGGAGGGCGCGGGGCTCGTGATCCGGTTCGCCCACTCGCCGGCCTTCACGGGCGATCTCACCCACTGGCATCACGACACGTTCCGGGTGCGCTGGCGCGTGCGCAACATTCCCGATGCGTGGGTGCAGTTCCAGCTCAATCCTGACGGCAGTATTGATCGCGCGAAGATGTCGGCGGTGTCGCCGTCCACGGACTTCAGCTTCAACTGGCAGGATCTGGAGCTGGTCCCGGTTCGCTGAAGGCTGAACGCTGAAGGCTGAATGAAAAGGCAGGTTCCCGGGTTTCAGCCTTGAGCTTCCAGCCTTCAGCTACTTCCGGATGACCGCCAGCAACCCATCGCGCAGGCCAAGCCAGACGAACGACGGCAGCGTTTCGCTCGACGAGAAGGGGTGGTCGATCGGCGCGCTGCGTGGCGCCTGGCCCGGCTTGTCGGGATTGTTGTTCCGGATCTTGAAGTCGTTGGCGATGCTCGAGACCACGCTGCGCACGATGTGCGAGAGCGTCCCGTGGCCGCCTATGAGGCCGCTCGCGCCCCGGCCGGTGACCTCGATCTGGAGGCCCCGGTACAGCGGCGTGATGGTGCCCTTGGCCACACCACCGCGCACCGCCGCACTGAAGTCGATCCGGTCGACCAGCCCCCCGCCGATCTTCGCCGCCAGCACATGCTCGAGGAAGCCATTCAGCGACTCGGCGGGCATCGCGCCGAGGCTGCCGCGAAAGTTCATGGTAAACCGCGGGGCGTCGAGCGGCACCACGAAGTGCGCCTCGAGGCGCCCGGCGTTCATGAGATAGGCGCTCGCACTGAGGGTCATGGGATCGTCGTAGGTGGTTCGGCCTACGGTGTGGTGGATGTTGAGCGCAACGGCGCGGATCCGGGTGAAGCTCAGCACGCCGTTCTGATCATGGCCCGCGCGCAATTCCTTGTAGAGCAGGCGCCCGTTGGCCGTCAGGCTGTCGATGCCATAGGCCCCGGGGCCCTCGGCCAGCCACGCCTGCGGCGTGAGATGGGCGGAGCGCCGCGGATTCTTCGGCAGCCGCTTGTCGCTCCACAGGTCCATCATCAGGGAGTCCACGTCCAGGTGGCGCAGGTAGACGCCACCCCGGCGCAGCAGTCTTCCCATGTCGAGCCCCGTCGCCGCCACCTTGCCGACCGCCATCCGCATGCGGCTGCGCCGGTACGGCCGCTCGCGCGCGAAGACGGCATCGGTCACCGTCGGCCCGAACCGGATATCGGCGACGGTGAGCGCCGAATCGGTGAGACTGATGCGCAGCTTGCCCACCACCAGGCTGGTGACGCTGTCGGGATGCAGCGTGAAGTTGTCGGCCCCGATGTTGACGGCCTTCGAGAAGAGCGGGCGCGACGCTGACAGCGGTTCGTCGGGATCGATGACCAGCTCGCGGATATTCCACTCGAGGTGCTCGAGGACGAGGCTCGCCTGGCCGCCGCTGCGCAGCGGACGGCGCAGCACGAAGGAGGTATGAGGAAAGTCGATGCGCTTGATCCGCAGGCGCGGCGCGAAGGCCGGCAGGCGCAGACTCTGCTGCATGAGCAGGAAGCTCTGGGGCGGGGTGGAATCGGCCGTCGTCGCGATCGCCACGGCATCACCCGCGCCCGCCAGGGTAGCGGTGCGGGGGACGTTTATCTCGACGGTGACGACGCTGCAGCCGAATCGCCTCGCGCTCAGCCCTTCGCTGAAGATCAGCATGCGCAGGCTGACGCCGCTCACGGTGCAGCCGAAGAGGCCGAGGCGCACGCCGGGCAGCGGCCGCTCGCGGGCCGCGTTGACGGCGGTGTCGGTCGTGAGAAGGGCGGAATCCACGGCGACGTGCCGCAGCGCCCAGTTGAGCTTCACGCGCCCGACCGCGAGGTGGTAGGCGCCCTGGGACCTCTCGTGGACCGTCGTGGTGGCGAAGTCGTCGAGGAGTCGCTGGAGAATCGATTCGGCGCGGCGGACGGCGAGCACTCCGCCCGCCACGACGAGAATAGTGAGCACCGCAAGCCCGCCGAGCACCCGCCCCGCGATGCGGAATGACGTGGCTGGACGGGCCGTGGTCAGGGGGCTACCGCTCGAGCGGCCGCGGTGACGCGCGCGGCGGCTGGACGCAGGCGGGCCACTGGCCCGGCTGGCCGCCCTGGGCGGGCAGAATGGTGCGCCGCTCGCGCGGCACCCGCTGCGGGTCCTCGCTCGCCAGGTACGCGAGCATCGCGACCATGGTCGCGTTGTTGCGCAGGTCGTCCCAGTCCAGCTTGTCGTAGGTGTCGCGGTTCGTATGCCATGTATACGAGAAGTAGTCGAAGTTTTCGCTGCCCAGGCCGAAGCCCGGCGATCCCGAGCAGATGAAGGATGCGTTGTCCGAGCCGCCGCCGGCGGGGCTGCCGGGGAACCCGAAGGTCACGTTCCGGGTGATGTCGGCCGGCAGGTTCGAGAGCCACCGGGCCATGTTGGCGCTGGCGTTCACCAGGCCCGAGGCGCTGAGGTTCTGGATCCGGCCGGTGCCGTTGTCCTGGTTGAAGAGCGCCTGGAGCCCTTCGACAATGCGCGGGTTGTCGGCCGCGAAGGCGCGGGAACCGACCAGGCCCATTTCTTCGGCGTTCCAGTGTCCGACCAGGATGGTGCGGCGTGGATTGGGATACACCGTCTTCAGGATCCGCATGGCCTCCAGCATCGTGATGGTGCCGGTGCCGTTGTCGGTGGCGCCGGAGCCGCCGTCCCAGGAATCGAAGTGCGCCGAGAGCAGGACGTACTCGTCAGGCAGCTCGCTGCCGCGGATCTCGGCGATCACGTTCGCCGACGGCACTTCGCCGAGGCTCTGCGACTCGGCCGTGATCTCCGCGACCGGGCCCTGGTTGTTCGCCGCCAGGCGGTAGAGCAGCCCGTAATCCTCGCACGACACGTCGAAGACGGGCGTCCGCTCGGTGACGGCGGAAAAGATCCGGTCCACGCCCCAGCCCGACGACCAGGTGTTCGTCAATACCCCCGCCACGCCGGCCTGGTCCAGCCGCCGCGCGATGTTTCCGTTCGAGAGGCCGCCGGGATAGCCGGTCTTCCGGATGCGCTCGGTCCACGCGCGCTGCGCGGTGTCGCGCTCGGCGCGCATCTTCGTGACGCTCGCGGCGGTGGCGTGCGCGATCCAGGAGCTGTCGGGCCGGCACGTCGGCTGCGCAAAGGAGACCAGGACGAGCTTGCCGCGCGCCTGTGGCAGCCACTGCACGAAGGCATTGCTGTCGGCCACGTCGGGCAGGATGATCACGTTGCCGCGTACCGGGCGCCCGTTGGTGCCGGGGCTCCAGGCGAGCATGGTGCCTTCGAGGGTGCGCTGCCGCGGCTGGACCAACTCGATATGCGAGCGGCCGCGCCGCCATCCGCGCCAGGTGCCGTAGCGCTCCTGCCGCGCGGTAATGCCGAGCTGCTGGTAGGTGCTCAGCATCCAGGCCTGGGCGGCGTCCATCTGCGGCGTGCCGACCAGGCGCGGGCCGATGGAATCGAACAGCACCTGGGCGTAGCGCGGGAGCATCGAGCTGTCCATGCCCATCGCCCAGATGCGGCGCAGGACCGGGTTCTCGACGACAAAGCCGCTGGGCTGGGGGAACTGGGCGTGCAGGGCCGGCGTGCCGACGAGCGCGAACGCGGTCAGTGCGACAGCGGATCGGAAACGACGCATGCGGGACTCTCCGGCATTGGGTGGAAGACCCTAAGGTACGTGCCGGAAGACAGATTCGCTGGCGGTACGGCGGTACGGCGGCAGGTGAGGTTGAGGAGGTTTGGGAGGTCGGCCGACGTCCTCGACCTCTGACCTGCCTAACGTCCTCAAACCTCCCCCACCTTCCATACGTCGTGCAGAAGCTACCGTTCGTCGCGATCCCCGGGGAGCCCCTTCTCCACGCGATGCCAGGCGTCACTCGAGGCCTGGCGGGCCTTGTCCCAGGCGAGGTCCTTCGAGTACGGCGACTTCTCCCAGTCCTTGCGGAGGTCGGGCTCGACCTGCTCGAACTTCTTGCCGCGGTTCTTTCCGTACGCGTTCCAGCCCTGCTCGTAGGCCGGCTTCCACTTGTCGTACTGGTCCGCCGAGGCGTAGGGACGGTTCTTGTAGTTGTCGCGCCAGTAGGCGTCCTCGACCGTCGGATTCACGGCTTCCGCCGCGCCCTTGCCGGCCAGTCCGCCGGCCACGGCGCCGATGGCGCCACCGACCAGCGTGCCGACAGGACCGCCAACGGCGGTGCCGATCGCCGCGCCTGCCATGGCACCACCCGCACCACCCACGCCGACGCCGGCGGGATGCGCGCCCGGCTCCTTGGTGATGGGATCGCGATTCGCGTCAGGAGCTTTCTTATGGTCAGCCATGAAGGCCTCCAGAGATTGTCAAAGTGATTTGTTTCGTGCATCTCGTCTTACCCGCCGCGACGGAAATGTTTCATGCAGAAACGGCAGAAGTCCGCCAATAACGGCAGAAAAGAAAGAATCTAGAATCTAGATTCTAGATTCTAGATTCTCGCTAGGGCGCCGTGCCACCCACCGTGCGCTTCACGATGGTGATCGCGTTCGGATAACGGATCCCGCCCAGCGGCGTGTCGATCGTGGGAACGGCGCGGATCTGCACCTGCGTTTCCCGCGTCCCCAGTCCGGCGAGACCGAGCGCGAGGTCGATCATGTCCTGGCCGCTCTGGTGAAAGAACTGATTGAGGTCGAGGCTGATCGGCAGGCGCACATCCGTCGTCGCGCCCGGCTGGAACGTATACGCGGTGTCGAGCGTGCCCGACACGGTTTCGCGCCCGTTCAGGTCGAGGGTCCACGCGAAGCGGACCAACCGCGCCGTGGTGCTGTTTTCCTGCGGGTTGGTGCCGAGGATGTGAATGTCGAACTGGAGCGGCATGCGGCCGGCCAGGGCCGCGGCGGTGATGCGCGCCGCCTCCAGCGGACTGATGTCGCTCGGCCGCCGCACACCGTCGAGGTTGACCCCCGCGAGGCGCAGTCCCGCGACCCGGTCGATCGCGAAATCCACCTGCCGCAACGCGGTGATGGACCGCATCGTGGCGCACCCTGCGATGAGAAGCAGCACCGCGAGTGCCGCGACTTGGCGACTTGGCGACTTGTTGACTGGCCCGTTCATATGAAGAACCTCGCCGCCACCGGCAGCAGTGAAGGATGGTTGACGAGCGCCTGGGCAAAAATGCGACCCAGCGTCCGTTTCTCCATGGGAATGCCGTTGACCGTGCGCGCGAGCCGGTTGAAGAAATCGTCGTCGAGCCGGGCCAGCGCTTCCTTGATGCGGTAATACTTGAGGTGATCGTCGCCGAGCATCGCCATCCACTCGTCGTGGTAGCGCTGCAGGCGCGGCGCCGAGGTGTCGCCCTCGCGCACGGCGGCGGCGGCATGGCGTCCCGCCAGCCGGCCGGCCTTCATCGCGTTGACGATGCCGCCGCCGGACAACGGGTTGATCATGTGCGCGGCATCGCCCGCCACCATCAGGCCGTCGGTCACGGTGCGCTTGATGGTGGTGGCGGTGATCACGCCGCCCACCGTCAGTCCGGTCACCGTGCCGCCGGGGAAGTACTTCGTGATGTAACCGTCGAGATACTCCCGGGCGTTGTGCCCGTTGCCCTTCAGCGCGACCATGCCGAGGCCGACGTTGGCCGCTCCCGCGCCGCGGGGGAAGATCCAGGCGTAGCCGCCCGGGGCCCACTGGTCGGCGAAGTGGAGGTAGATGGCGTCCTGGTCGAAGCTGATGTTCGACACGATGTACTGCGCGCACGACTCCATGTCGCGCGAGGCCACGCGGGTGTCGAGTCCGACCCAGCGACCCACCATGCTTTCCACGCCGTCGGCCGCTATCACCACCTTGGCGTACACCGTCTCGCTGCCGCGCGGTCCATCGAGCGTCGCCGCCCAGCCGCCGTTCTGGCGTTCGAGCGACATGACCTCGGTGCGGATCTGGAATTCCGCGCCCGCGCGCCGCGCCTCGTCGGCGAGGGCGGGCTCGAAGCGGGTGCGGTCGAGCACGTAGCCCACGTCGCCGCCGCCCACCAGGACCTCGGTGTCGTCGGGTGCCCAGAAGATGACCTTGGTGATCTTCCGACCCACCCATGTGGCGCCCTCGGGGTTCATGAATTCCTTCAGCCCCGCGCTGCCCACGCCTTCGGCGCAGCGCACCGGCGCACCGATGGCGCGGTCGCGCTCGACGCACAGGACGCTCAGCTCCTTGCTCGCGCTGGCGGCCTCCCGGGCGGCGATGCAGCCCGCGGGGCCCGCGCCGACGACGAGCACATCGACCTTATGCAAGCGCGAGCTCGGCCCGGGGGCGCTCGACCATGGCGAGGGCGCCGACCGGGCAGGGCGCGATGCATTTCACGCACCCGGTGCACACGACCTCGTCGACGAGCAGACCTTTGCGGGTCATGTGCATGGCTTCGGGGGGGCACAACGGCATGCACAGGCCGCATTCGTCGCAGAGGTCATTGTCCACGACGGCGATCTGGGAACTCCGGGCAAGCGATGGGGGCATAAGGGGTAATCTCCCCTGAGAGGGGCATGGGCGTCAATTCGGCAGTTTCCGGCCCATTGCCCGGCTACCAGCTGGGGGCTACGTTAGATTAGTGTCAACAACTTAGGAGTGTTTCAGGCTCCCGAGAACGACGGTACCAACCTGCCACCCCCGGGGCATGCACCGCTGAATGAAGTGGCCCTCCTTTAAACTCGGCTCATGGCTCCCGGCGAACGAAATCGCCGTCGATCTGGGCACCGCCAACACGCTCATCTATGTCCGCGGCGAAGGCATCGTCCTCAACGAGCCCTCGGTGGTCGCGGTGCAGAAGAACACCGGCAAGATCATGGGTATCGGCCTCGAGGCGAAGCGCATGCTCGGCCGCACTCCCGACGGGATCCTCGCCGTCAGGCCGATGAAGGACGGCGTGATCGCCGACTTCGATGTCTGCGAAAAAATGCTGCGCTACTTTCTCGCGACCATCATCAACAAGCATGTCTTTCCAGTGAAGCCCAAGGTCATCGTCTGCGTGCCGAGCGGCATCACCGAGGTCGAGAAGCGCGCGGTGCGCGACAGCGCGCAGTCGGCGGGCGCGAAGGAAGTCTACATGGTCGCCGAGCCGATGGCCGCGGCGATCGGCGTGGGCCTGCCTATCGAGACGCCCACCGGCAACATGGTGATCGACATCGGCGGCGGCACCACGGAAATCGCCGTCATCGCGCTCTCCGGCATCGTGTGCGACACTTCGATCCGCACCGGCGGCGACGAGATGGATACGGCGATCGTGCAGTTCATGCGCAAGAACTACAACCTCCTGATCGGCGAGCCGACGGCCGAGCGGATCAAGATCCAGATCGGCTCCGCGGCGCCGGTGGGCGAGGAGCGCGAGATGGAAGTGAAGGGCCGCGACCTGGTGAGCGGCATCCCCAAGACGGTGCGCGTGCACTCCAGCGAGATCCGCGAGGCGATCCAGGAGCCGGTGCAGCAGATCGTGGACGCGGTGCGCCGCGCCCTGGAGATCACGCCGCCCGAGCTCGCGAGCGACATCGT
>JAYTEN010000109.1:0-3867 GCA_043735145.1 Gemmatimonadota bacterium
GCCAAGAATCACGTGATCGTCATGCCCGACGCCGACATGGACCGCGTCACGGCGATCGTCACCGAGTCGATCTTCGGCTGCGCCGGACAGCGCTGCCTCGCGGGCAGCGTGATCATCGGCGCCGGCAAGGCCTACGGCGTGGTGAAGGACCGGCTGCTGGCATCGGCGAAGAGCCTGAAGATGGGCTACGGCCTCGACGACGGCGTGGTGCTCGGCCCCGTGATCTCGCAGCGGCACAAGGAGAAGGTGGTCGGCTACATCGACCAGGGCGTGAAGGAAGGCGCCGGCCTGCTCCTCGACGGCCGCGGCGCCACGGTGGACGGGTATCCCGACGGCGCCTTCGTCGGGCCGACGATCTTCGACGGCGTCACGCCCGACATGACGATCGGCCACGAGGAGATCTTCGGCCCCGTCGCCTCGATCACGCCCGCGGCCGACCTCGACGAGGCGGTCTCGATGGTGCAGCAGAGCGCCTACGCCAACGCGACGTCGATCTTCACGACCAGCGGGCGCAGCGCGCGGGAGTTCCGCTACCGCGCCGGCGTCTCGATGATGGGGGTCAACATCGGCGTCGCCGCGCCGATGGCGTTCTTTCCCTTCGGCGGGACCAAGGGAAGCTTCTTCGGCGACCTGAAGGCCCACGGCACCGACAGCGTGCAGTTCTACACCGACAAGAAGGTCGTCATTTCGCGCTGGTTCTAACCCGACACCGTGGGGCGGCCCCTGGCGGCCTACCGTAGGGGCGGCCCCTGTGGCCGCCCGTAGAGAGGATCGAATGGCACAGAAGGTCATTGGCGGTCTCATTCAAATGTCGAACCCGCTGAACGACGACACCGCACCGGTGGCGTCGATCAAGCAGGCGATGATCGACAAGCACCTGCCGATGATCGACGAGGCCGGAAAGCGCGGCGTCCAGATCCTCTGCCTCCAGGAAATCTTCTGCGGGCCGTATTTCTGCCCCAGCCAGGACAGCAAGTGGTGCGACACCGCCGAGGCGATCCCCGGGCCGACGTGCGAGCTGCTGGCGACGTACGCGAAAAAGCACCACATGGTCATCATCGTGCCGATTTACGAGCGCGAGATGGCGGGCGTGTACTACAACAGCGCCGCGGTGATCGATGCCGACGGCACCTGTCTCGGCAAGTACCGCAAGAATCACATCCCGCACACCAACCAGTTCTGGGAAAAGTTCTTCTTCAAGCCCGGCAACATGGGCTACCCCGTCTTCAAGACTCGTTATGCGACGATCGGCGTCTACATCTGCTATGATCGGCACTTTCCCGAGGGCGCGCGGCTGCTCGGCCTGCACGGCGCCGAGATCGTGTTCAATCCGAGCGCGACGGTGGCGGGGCTCTCGCAGTACCTCTGGAAGCTGGAGCAGCCGGCGCACGCCGTGGCCAACGGGTACTTCATGGGATGCTCCAACCGCGTGGGCACCGAGGCGCCGTGGAACATCGGGAAGTTCTACGGCACGTCATACTTCGTCGATCCGCGCGGCAACTTCCTCGCCACCGGGTCCGAGGACAAGGATGAGCTCGTCGTCGCCGAGATGGACCTCGACCTGATCGAGGAAGTGCGCCGCACCTGGCAGTTCTACCGCGACCGCCGCCCCGACAGCTACGGCGACCTGGTGCGCGAGCTGCCATGACACCGCCGGCAGGCGGGAACCCGCCGGCGCTCCCGACGCGCCTGCCCGGGACCACGATCGCGCCACCCGCCGGCGCGTGGACGCGCCTCAAGCGGCTGGCGCGCCGCGACATCGTCGAGTTCGCGCAGGGATCATGGATCCGCGTCGCCACGAAATTCGTGCCCGCGGCGTTTTTGGCCTGGGCCGTGTACGGCATGGCGCGGCCGGCGTTCGACCCGTCGACGTCGTATGATCCGATCTTCTGGGCCGTCGGGGGCGGGTGCCTGCTCACGCTGTACGGCCGGTTTCACACCCGCGACATCGACGTGGACGACGACGACCTCGACGAGCCGCTCGAGGACAAGTGGCGCTTCTCGATTCCCCACCTCTTCCGCAAAGGGCCGCGCACCTGATGGCACTGCTGATCAAGGGCGGCCGGATCCTCACGCACTCCGATGACTACGTGTCGGACATCTACTGCGCCGGCGAGACCATCACCCGGATCGAGAAGCAGATCGACGCGCACGCGGTGCCCCCCGGCACCGAGGTCATCGACGCGACCGGCCGCTACGTCTTCCCGGGCTTCATCGATCCGCACGTCCACATCCACCTGCCGTTCATGGGCACCTTCGCCGCCGACGACTACGAGTCGGCCAGCAAGGCGGCGCTGGCCGGTGGGACGACGACGCTCATCGAGATGATCTGCCCCGGGCCGGCGGACGAGCCGTACGACGCCTACCAGACGTGGATGTCCAAGGCGAAGGGCATCGCCTCGGTGGACTTCTCCTTCCATATGTCCGTGGTGCGCTTCGACGAGAAGGTGCGCGACCAGTTCACCGCCATCGTGAAGGACGGCGTCGCGTCGTTCAAGGTCTTCCTCGCCTACAAGGGCGCCCTGAACCTCAGCGACGAGCACCTGTTCGCCATGATGCTCCAGGCGAAGAAGGAAGGCGTCATCGTCACGGCGCACTGCGAGAACGCCGATGCCGTCGCCGCCATGCAGGAGCGGCTCATCGCCTCGGGGCGCACCGGCCCCGAGTGGCACGGGCCCTCGCGCCCGCCCATCGTGGAGGCCGACGGCGTGCACCATCTCTGCACCTTCGCCGAACTGACGGGAGCGCATGTGTACACGGTGCACACCTCCTGCGACGCCGCCATCCGCGAAGCGACGGCCGCGCGCGCGCGGGGCGTCCACGTCTGGATCGAATCGGTGATTCCCCACTTCATGCTCGACGAGACCTTTGCCGAGAAACCGGATTTCGAGGGCGCGAAATTCGTGATGAGCCCGCCGCTGCGCGCCAAGGCCAACCAGGACGTCCTGTGGACGGCGCTGAACGCGCGCATCATCAGCACCATCGCCACCGACCACGCGCCCTTTACCCTCGAGCAGAAGAGGATGGGCATCGGCGCGTTCACCCGGATTCCCAACGGCATTCCCTCGGTGCAGGAGCGCGTGGACCTGATGCACAGCTACGGCGTGGCGCGGATGGATGTCAGCCTCCAGACGCTGGTGAGCGCCTGCTCCACCCAGGCGGCGATGCTGTTCGGCATGTACCCGCGCAAGGGCGCCGTCCAGGTCGGCAGCGACGCCGATCTCGTGGTCTACGATCCGGGCTGGCGCGGCACGTTCAACCAGAAGGACAGTTACTCGAAGGCCGACTACAACGCCTACGAGGGCTGGGAGAAGCGCGGCCGCGCGAGTATCGTGACGGTCCGCGGAGCCGTGCAGGTCCGCGACGGACGGTTCGTCGGGACAAAGGGAACGGGACAGTTCATCGCGAGAGCGCCGACGCATGGCTGATGCCAACAAGGTCCGGGCGGAGCACAAGGAATTCCTCTTTCCCTGTGTCGCCAACTATTACGACGAACCGGTGGTGCTGGTCCGCGCCGAAGGCCATCACGCCTTCGACGCCGACGGCCGCGACTACCTCGACTTCTTCGGCGGCATCCTCACCGTGTCGGTGGGTCATTGCCATCCCGAAGTCGTGGACCGCGTCCACCAGCAGATGCAGACCCTCGGCCATACCTCGGCGGTCTATGCCACTGAGGGCCAGATCAGTGTCGCCAAGAAGCTGGCGCGCCTGACGCCCGGCAAGCTCAAGAAAAGCTTCTTCACCA
This sequence comes from Gemmatimonadota bacterium, assembly GCA_043735145.1. Lineage (GTDB taxonomy): Bacteria > Gemmatimonadota > Gemmatimonadetes > Gemmatimonadales > JACORV01 > DASXPG01. The sequence continues at coordinate 3,746 of JAYTEN010000109.1, forward strand.
ATAGCGGCACCGAGGCCGACGAGACCGCCGTCATGCTGGCCAAGATCTACACCGGCCAGCAGGAAATCATCGTGCTGCGCCACAGCTACCACGGCCGCAGCGCGCTGAACGTCTCGATGACC
>JAYTEN010000110.1:0-3031 GCA_043735145.1 Gemmatimonadota bacterium
TAATCCGCGGCATCCGACAGGTGGCGGAGGTCAAGCACCAGACCGTCCGCGGCCTTCCGTTCTTCAACGGCTGCTACTGCTGTGTCGAGTGCCGCGTTGGGTTCGGGACGCCGCCGGGACCGGCTCTTGGCCGGACGCGCGGACGGTCTTCTCGTCATATCCGCGCATCCGGCGTTTTGTTCCCGGCCTTTCCGGGGATGCCGTCCTCGACCTGCCAGAATACTCCCCACGAATCGGGACCGGTATGCACGCCGATTACCGCCGTGATGGGATTCACCACGATCTGGTAGGGTCGGAAACGGCTCTGGAATGCGGCGCGAATGTCCTCGGCGACGCCCTCCGCGTCCGCATGTACGACGCCCATGCGTAGCCGTTCGTAACGCTCCGGCAGCGCTTCCTCGATCAGCTCGAGCACCCGGGGCAGCAGCGCGGCGCGTCCGCGCACCCGGTCGACCGGGGTGACCCGGCCGGCGTCATCCAGCGAAAAGATCGGCTTCATGTCCAGCAGGTTGCCTAGCCAGCCCTTGACCCGCGAGACCCGGCCCGAGCGGACCAGGTTGTCGAGCGTGTCCACCGTAAAGAAGATGCCCGACTGCCCGCGCAGCCGCGTCACTTCCATGGCGACGTCGGCGGCGGCCCACCCGGCCTCGGCGAGCTCGGCGGCGCGCAGCGCCAGCAGCCCGAGTCCCAGCGAGGCGGTGCGGCTGTCCACCAGGTGGATGCCGCCGGCCTTGAAGACGCGGCGCGCCGATTCGGCGTTCGCGTAGGTGCCCGAGAGTCCCGAGGAGAGGATGACGGCGACAACCTCATCGGCGCCGGCGCGGGCGTGCTCGTAGGCCTCGGCGAACTTCGCGACCGTGGGCTGGCTCGTGGTGAGGTGCCGCCCCGCCCGCATCGCCTTGTAGACCTCGGCGGCGCGGATCTCGATGCGATCCTGGAGCACCTTGTCGCCCAGCATGACCTGGAGCGGCACCAGGCCGATGCCGTGCCGGTCGAGAACCTCGTCAGGCAGGTCGCTCGAACTGTCCGTCACCACGCCGACGGCGCGCGTCGCCTCGGCGAGCATGCGGTGTTGCTCGCGCATGTCCTCGGCCTTGCGGGACACGATCTCGCCCCAGGCCGCCGCCATCTCGAACAGCCGTTCCGGTTCGTTGAGATGCACGTGGACGCGCAGCAGGTCGCCGGTGCGCAGCACCAGCAGCGAGCCACCCCCGAGCTCGTGCAGCCGCTCGCGCGCCTGGGCGCTGCTCGGCAGGGCCGGGCCGCGGACCAGCACCTCGGTGCAGAAGCGGTGGTCCTTGTCCTCGGCGACTTCCGCCAGCGACGCCGGCGTGGCGCCGACGAAAATCTCGGCATCGGCCGCGGCGTCCTGCGTGGCGAGGCCGTCGATCAGGCGCACCACGCCTTCGATCATGCGCACGAAGCCCTTGCCGCCCGCGTCTACCACGCCGGCCTTCTTCAGCTCCAGCAGGAGGTCGGGGGTGCGCTCGAGCGCGGCTTCGGCGGAGGCGAGCGCCTGGCGCAGCACGCCGCCGACGTCGCTGCCGCGGTCGGCGGCCTGCTGGGCGCCCTGGGCCGCGTGGCGGCATACCGTCAGGATGGTGCCCTCGACGGGATTCTCGAGCGCGGCTTCCAGCCGCTGGAATCCCAGGTCGATGGCGGTCGCCAGCTCCCGCGCGCGGAGGCGGAAGCGCGACCCGATGCCTTCGTCGAAGCCGACGAGGAAGTGCGACAGCATCATGCCGGAATTGCCGCGCGAGCCCATGACCGCGGCCTGCGCGACGGCGCGCGACACCTCGGGCAGGGGCGCATCGCCCACGCGGTCGAGGGATTCGGCGACGGAGCGCATGGTGAAGAAGAAGTTGGTGCCGGTATCGCCGTCGGGAACGGGATACACGTTGATGCGGTTCAGCTCCTCGCGGCCGGCCGCGACCCATTGCGCCGCCGCGATGAGCGAGCGGCGCAGTCGCGGACCGTCGAGATAGCCGATGGCAATCGTCAACGAACTACTCGCGCACGACCCAGACACGCACTTCGGGCTTGACCTCGGCATGCAGGCGGACCGGGACCTTGTAGACGCCGAGGGCGCGCAGCGGCTCCTCGAGCTCGACGGCCTTCTTGTCCACCTGGAACCCTTCGGCCTTGAGCCGCTCGGCGACATCGGAGGCGGTGACGGAGCCGAAGAGCTTGTCGCCCTCGCCCGCCTTCATCGTGAAGGTCAGCGACACGGCCTCGAGGCGCGTGGCGATTTCCTTGTGCCCCTGCACTTCGGCCGCGTGCTTCTTGCCCTTCTGGGCGCGCTCGGCGTCGATCCGCTTCTTGTTGCCGTCGGTCGCGAGGTAGGCGAGTCCGCGGGGCAGCAGGAAGTTGCGGCCGAAGCCGTCCTTTACGGTCACCATGTCGCCCGCCTGGCCGACCTTGTCGACGTCCTGCCTGAGAATGACATCCATGCGATGCTCCGGTTCTGGTTGGCAACCCGTCGAAGCGTCGAAGCGCAGACAGGTTTTTTCAGATCAACGTTTCGACGTTTCGACGTTTCGACGCTTAGACGTTCTTTGCCCTGGCCGCCAACTTGCGCCAGTCGACCCACGTATCCGTGACGCCTAACGCCAGCGCGCCGAACATCACGATCGGCATCAGGATAATGGTGATGAACGAGGCCAGGATGGCGACGAAGGGTCCGCCGACGCCTGCCGCCGCGGCCATCGCCGCGACAATGCCGAGCCCGCGCAACACGTACAGCCCGCCGAAGAAGGCCGCGAAGTTTCCGCCGATGGTATGCAGCGCCCGCACCCCGGGGAAGACCAGCGTGACCAGCGCGATCACCACGCCCCAGATCAGCTGGTCGCTGAAGCGGAACTCGCGCAGCTTCGGCAGCGGATCGCCTTCGGGGTGGCGCACGATCCACCGGTACAGTGCCCAGGCCGCCGCCAGCGCGGCCACCGACTGCAGCAGGATGAGGGCCGGCAGCAGCTGGGTGACCAGCGCGACCATGTCATCCATCGACCCTTCGATGGTCTGCAGCAGGGCG
>JAYTEN010000111.1:0-3869 GCA_043735145.1 Gemmatimonadota bacterium
ACCGAGCACCGCGGCAAAAACCCGGTTCGGGTTGGCCGGATCCACCGCGATCGCCGGGATCTGTAGCCCGTCACGCAGGCCGAGGTGGCGCCAGGTGCGGCCGGTGTCATTCGACTTGTAGATGCCGTCGCCGGTCGACAGGTCAGGCCGCTGGAGACCTTCGCCGCTGCCCACGTAGATGATCGACGGGTCCGACGGCGCCACGGCGATGGAGCCGACCGAACCGGTCGGCTGGTCGTCGAAGATGGGTGTCCACACCCGGCCGGCGTCGGTGGACTTCCAGACACCGCCGTTGTTCACGCCGATATAGAAGGTGTACGGCTGGCCCGGCACGCCGACCCCGGCGACGGTGCGGCCGCCGCGGTAGGGGCCGATCATCCTCCATTGGAGCTGCGAGTACGCGCTCGGGCTCGCCTGAGGCCACGCGGCAGCGGGCAGGACCCAGTGGGTGACAGTGGCAGCGACGAGAAGGCAGGTCACGCGACAGGAAGGGCGCACACAGGTCTCCATGGAGGACACGCGAAGTTGCAGCCAGTTCGGCTTCAGGGCAAATTGTCAGCGAACCTTTTCCATCCGGGAGAACCATCATGCAGCTGCGTCACATCGCGCACCTGGCGTCGGTCGCGGGACTCGTCATCGCCGCCACATCGTGCAAGAAGGAAGCACCTCCGCCCCCGCCGCCGCCGCCGGCGCCGAACGTCGTCGTCATCAATACCGCCGACTTTCGCTTTTCCGCCCCGGACACCGTGCCGTCGGGGTGGACCATGCTGCGCCTCGTCAACGCCGGGCCGTCACTGCATCATGCGCAGATCCTCAAGCTCACCGACGGCAAGACCATCGATACGCTCATGGCCGCGCTGCGCATGCCGCCACGCCCCGGCGCCCCGCCGCCGCCCTGGATCCACGAGATCGGCAGCCCGAACGCCCCCGCGCCCGGGTCGGTCGATACCGCGGTGGTGATTACCAATCTCGAGCCGGGCCACTACGCCATCGTCTGCTTCATTCCCGACAGCCACGGGCGCCCGCACGTGGCGCTCGGCATGAGCCGCGCGCTGGAGGTCATCCCCGCGAGCGGACCAGCCGCCGCGGAGCCCACGGCCGACGTGGAGATCAAGCTCGCCGACTACGCCTTTACCGAGTCGGGGCCCATCGCGTCCGGCCGGCACACGCTGAAAATCACCAACGACGGGCCGCAGACGCACGAGTTCTTCCTGGCCCGGCTGGATTCCGGCGTGACTGCGGCTCAGTTCATTGGATGGGTTGAGCACGGCATGGCCGGCAGGCCGCCCGCCAGGCCGTTCGGCGGCACCGTGGGCATTGCCAACGGCGGCCACGCGTATGTCGTCGCGAACCTGGCACCGGGAAACTACGCGCTCATCTGCTTCCTGCCCGACGCCAAGGACGGCAAGGAACACTACAAGCATGGGATGATCAAGCAGATTACTGTCACCTGACTAGGGGGATGGGGGGATGGGGGGGTGGGCCGAATTCCCTAGTGTCCTGCCCCCGCCCGCACGTCCCGCAGGTGCAGGCGATACGGACCCGCGTCGCGGCCCTCCCGGGCCGCGGCGCCGATCCGGTACACCTCGGAATCGTGACAAGTAAAGAGCAGCGTCGCGTTGGTCCCATCGTCGTCGTCACTCCAGTCCACCAGCCCCGCCGGAGCGAACAGATACAACATGTTGTCGAACGCCGACGCCATCCCGATGCTCACGATCATGTCGGGACGGCAGCGGAAGGCGTACGTCGCCATCGGGTGGTTCAGGTATCGCGGCGCTCCGCGCGCCAGCACCGCGCGCACGATGGTGTCGGGGGCGATCATCGGGATGCCTTTCGGCTTGCCGACGTCATTGGTCGCGGTGATCGTGAGGACGAACGGTCCGCCGACACCGTAGTGGTACGACGCCACGGCGATGCGATAGGCGTCGTTGTCGGGACAGGTCCAGCCGATCCGGGCGTTGTTGGCGGTGCCGCCGTCATCGTCCCGCGCGCGCACCCGCCCGTCGGCCCCGATCAGCATAGCCATGTTGTCCCAGCCGGACACCACGTCCACCTGCACGCCAAGCCCCGCCAGGCACCGGAAGGCGAAGAACTCCGCGCGGCGGCCGCCCGGCTCGACGCCGCTGCTGTCGGTGAGCACTCCCGCCACCGGCACATCGAGCCTGATGGCCGGCGGGACGGTCTGCACGAGCAGCGCCAGGGCGATTGCGAGCATCATCAATCAATACCCCTTTACCCCGTACCCCTTACCCCGTTCTCAGGGCGTCAGGAACTCCATCATCGATGGCGCCGTGGCAGCCGCATTCGGCCAGCTGCTTACGCCGAGAGTTTCCAGCGAGAAGCGCAGCAGGCTCTGGTGCTGGTAGGTCGTGCTCGAGCGGAACCCGCGCTTGACGCGGGGACCGATCGCGATCCAGGCGACGCGTCCGCCGCCGTTGGCGTTGCTCACGCCCTCGTCGAAGGTGATGAGCAGCAGGCCGCTCTGCTGGAACCGGGCACTGCGCAGCAGTCTGCCAATGTTGTCGTGCAGCCAGTCATCCTCCGTCGCGAGCGAGCAGTCGTGCCCGTCGGAACAGAGGTTCGGCACGATGAAGCTGTAACTCGGCAGCGCGCCGGCCGCGAGATCGGTCTGGAATTGCGAGAAGGGGACCAGGTTGCGGCGCTGCACGCTGTCGTTCACGACATCCGTGAAAAAGGCGAACGGATTGTGCTTCTTGGCGTACTGGTTCGCCGTGGCGCCCAGGTAGCCGACCGCGGGCAGGCCTTCGGCATACGACTTCCACGTCTTGCCCGCGGCCAGCAGGCGCCGCACCACGTTGTCGGTGTCCACCGTGCCGCTGAAGTTGTTGTCGGTGGTCGCGATCACCCCCGTCGTCATCATCATGTAGTTCCCGATCGACGGATGCACGTTGCCGTAGAACTGCGTCGCCAGCCCGTACTCGCTGGCGAGCGCGTTGAGATACGGCATGACCGCATTGCCGATGATGTTGGTGTACTCGGCATTCTCCTCGATCAGGATCACCACGTGGTCGATGGCCCCGCTGCGCGCCGGCATCGGCACGCTGATGGCGCCCACACCCGACTTGCCGCCGGCCGCGGCGGTGATGATCGCCACGCCGGGAGCGACTGACGTCACCATGCCCGCGCTGTTCACCGTCGCGACGGCATTGTCCGAACTGGTCCAGGTCACGGCGCGATCAGTCAGGATGTTGTTCGCCGAGTCGCGGACCACCGCGGCAAGCTGCGAGGTCGTACCCGGCGCCCCGCTCTTGTAGGTCGGTGACACCGCCACGGTGAACACGCTTGGCTGCCCAGGTGGGGGTGGCGGCGGCGGCGGCGGCGGCGGCGGCGGCGGCGTGACTTCGACCGGCGCCCCGCCCTTGGAGCAGGCCGTGCCCATGAACGCGGCGGCCGCGAGCAGCACGAAGGCGAGTCGGATACGGTTACGAAGCATGATCTATCTGCCTCACGGCCCCATTCTGGGGCGGGATGCGGTTCCTTGTGGTTCCAGCCAGCGCTTCCGCAACCACAAAGGGCAAGAAGCTTGCCAGACGGCTCATTCACTTCTCAGCGCAATCGCCGGATTCACGCGCGCGGCCCGTCGAGCGGGCAGGTAACAGGCGATGAGCGCGACCATCGCGAGAATGACCGGCACTCCAAGAAACGTCAGCGGATCCGACGCCGTCACGCCGAACAACTGCCCCCTCAGGAGCCGCGCCGCCGCGAACGCGGCGCCGAGTCCCACCACCGTCGCCAGCCCCACGATCCGTATGCCGCGGCCGAGCACCAGGCGCACCACTTCCGACCGGCGCGCGCCGAGCGCCATCCGGATACCCACTTCGCGCGTGCGCTGCGCGACGGCGTACGAC
>JAYTEN010000112.1:0-2536 GCA_043735145.1 Gemmatimonadota bacterium
CATCTCCTGGTCGAGAGCCTGCGTACCACCCTGTCGCGCAGCTTCACGATTGCCGCGGTGGCGCATGACGGCGAGGCGCTGCTGGCCTTGCTGGCCGCGACGGACGCCGACTGCCTCCTGCTCGACATCAGCCTCCCGGGACGCAACGGGCTCGAGCTCATTCCGGAAATACGGCGCCTGAAGCCCGCGCTGAAGATCCTCGTGGTGACGATGCACCTGCACCGCTCGCTCGCCGACGCGGCGATGAATACCGGCGCGAACGGATTCATCCCCAAGGACTCGGGCCTCGACGAGCTGGAGGCGGCGATCAACGCCGTGCTCGCAGGCAGCCGGTACCTCTCGCCGCGCATCCCGCCGCATTCGCAGCATCTCGGCATCGAGGCGGCGCATCCCGCCCTGGCGAAGCTCACGCCCCGGCAGCAGGAAATCGTGCTTCTTATCGGGGACGGCAAGTCCACGGCCGAAATCGCGCAGACCCTCGGACTGAGCCAGCACACCGTCAGCTTCCACCGCACCAACATCCGCAAGACGCTCGGCATCGACAGCGAAATGGGACTCGCCCGGCAGGCGGTGCTCTTTCGCATGAGCCGGTCAGACCTCCCCGATGCCGGGGCCGCGGTCCCGAGGAGCACGCCATGATCCCGTTCGCCAACCGCCCGCGCCTGATGCTCGCCGACGATCACCAGATCCTCGTCGAAGGCCTGCGCAGCATGCTGTCGCGCCGCTTCGACGTGGTCGGCGTCGCGCATGACGGCGTCGAGCTGCTCGCGCAGCTCGAGCACACCACTGCCGACTGCCTCCTCCTCGATCTCGCCATGCCGGGCCGCAGCGGCCTCGAGCTGCTGCCCGGGATCCGGGCGAAGTACCCGGCGATGAAGGTGCTGATCGTCACGATGCACCTGGAGCGGATCCTCGCCGACGCCGCGATGCGCGCCGGCGCCAACGGGTTCCTGCCCAAGGACTCGGGCGTCGAGGAGTTGAGCGAGGCGATCCGGGAAGTGCTGGCGGGACGGACCTGGATCTCGCCGCGGGTGCCGCCCGCGGACACCAGCGTGGACGGCGTGGGGCCGACCGAGCTCGGGGCGCTCACGCCGCGCCAGCTCGAGATCGTGCGCCTCATCGGCCTGGGAAAGTCGTCGGCCGAGATCGGGAACGAGTTGGGCGTGAGCGTCCACACCGTGACCTTCCACCGCACCCGCATCAGGCAGGCGTTAGGCATCGCGAACGAGTGGGGCCTGGCTCGCTTCGCGCTACTCCTCCACATGGGCACCGCCGCGCCACTGGCACCGCCGGCGCCGCCTGCCGCCGCCGGGCCCCGCAGCCCGGCCGAGCCCGAGACGCCGGCCCCGCCCCGCCTCCGGCTGGTCTAGGCCAGGGTCTCGACCGCCTCGGCAAACCGCTCGATTTCCCCGTCGGTGTTGTAGTAGTGCACCGACGCCCGCACCATGCTCTCCAGGCCGCGGGTCTCCATATCTAGGCGCGCAAACTCCAGGTGTGACGTGGTGACGTTGATCTTCCGCGCCAGCAGGTCCGCCTTGATCCGCAGCGGGTCCTTTCCCTCCACCGTGAACGTCACGATGCCGCACTTCGCGCGGCCCAGGTCGCGCAAGCGCACCCCCGCAATCCGCTCCAGCCGCTGCCGCAGGGCCGCTGCCAGGGCAAAGGTGCGATCCCGCACCGCCTCGAGCCCCCAGCCGAGCGCGTAGTCGACGGCCACGCCCAGCGCGATCTTGGTCGCGTAGTTCGTCTCCCAGTTCTCGAAGCGCCGCGCGTCGCCGCGCCATGTGTAGTCGCCCGCGGCGGTCCACGTCGCCGCGTGCAGGTCCACGAACGGCGGCTCCAGTGTCTCCAGCACACTGCCGCGCACATAGAGAAATCCCGTGGCGCGCGGTCCGCGCAGGAACTTCCGCCCGGTCGCCGAAAGGAGATCGCAGCCGATGCGGTCCACGTCCAGCGGCATCTGCCCCGCGGACTGGCAGGCATCGACGAGGTAGAGCACGCCGGCCGCGCGCGCGATCTTCCCGATCGCTTCCACCGGATTGATCAACCCGCCGTTGGTGGGAATGTGGGTGACCGCGATGAGCTTCACCCGCTCGTCGATCATCCCGCGCAACGCCTCCACGTCGAGCTGGCCCGATGCATCGCTCGGCACCACCTCCACCACCGCCCCGGTCCGGCGCGTGACCTGGAGAAAGGCGAGGTAGTTGCTGACGTACTCGGCCCGCGCGGTGAGAATCCGGTCGCCGGCCCTCAGCGGCACCGCGTAGAAGGCCATGTCCCAGGCGCGGGTCGCGTTCTCGACGATCGCCACCTCGTCGCGGCCGCAGCTGAGGAGACGGGCCACGGCGTCGTAGGCGTGCTCACCCGCCGCCTCTTCGCGGTTTGCGGCCTCGTAGCCCCCGATACGGGCCTCGAGGTCAATGTGCCCCTTGATCGCATCGACCACGGGCACCGGCATCAGAGACGCGCCGGCGTTGTTGAAGTGGAGAATATCGGCGCAGGCCGGAGTCTCCGCTCGCGCTCTCGCGACATCTAT